>DASQAX010000096.1:0-11235 GCA_035635535.1 Vicinamibacterales bacterium
CTTCGATCATGCCGACGAGACCACGCGTCTCGATCATGCCGAGCGCGTCACCAAGCTCGGGTTGATTGCTGCCTTGTGAATCCTTCTGCGGTGCGGCCATCGGACGCCTTACTCTACCACCCTTCCCGCTCGCGCAGCCGAGTGATATGCGCGACGTGATGGGGCGAGTGCCAACCGTAGGACTGCACCATGTAGTCGACGGTGATGGCGCCAATCTCGGGGTGGTAGAGCGGGCGCACGAATTGTTCCGGCGTCAGCGCGCGCAGGACTGTCGCCCAGCGCGCGTGCAGACCGTCGAGAATCGACAGCGACGGCTCGATTGGCAGACGCTGGTCGGGGAGGCTCGCGAATGCCTTCTCATCGTACGGCTTCACCGTCGGATTGTCCTCGGTGAGCGCGAGCTTCAAGCGGACGAACGCGTTCATGTGGCTGTCCGGCACGTGGTGCACGACCTGGCGCAGCGTCCATCCGCCGGGGCGGTAGGGCGTGTCGAGCTGCGCGTCCGACAGGCCGCGCACCGCCTCGCGCATCCGTGCGGGCAACTCGGCGATCGCGGCGATGGCCTCGGAGCGCAGCGCCGGCGTGACCGTCGCGGGCATCGTGAACTCGCCGATCGGATATCGCAAATCGGTCGTCGTCATGCGCCCCTTGTACATCCAAACGGGCGGACATCGAGAGCGATACAATTCCCGACCTGCAACTTTCCGACTTTCGAGGAGTCTCCTTGCGGTTCGTCGTGGCTGAAGGCCCCATTCTCGAAGACATTCTCGACGCGACGTATCCCATCTGGAACGAAGGGCTCACTCGCGACGCCTACGCGAAATGGAATGCCGCGCAGCTGAAGACGGCGTGGGGCGGCGGTCACCTAGGCCGGTTCGCGCTCCTCGACGACCGCGGCCGCTGGGTGGCGGCCGCGAAGCGCTACCTGTGGCCGATGCGCCTCGATGGCGTGGACGGCGTCATGTGCGGCGTTGGCGCCGTCTTCACGCGGCAGGAGGAGCGCGGGCGCGGGTACGGCCGCGCCATCGTCAACCAACTGGTCGAGCATGCGCGCGGCGAGGGTGCCACCGTCGCGGGCCTGTTCTCGGAAATCGGCGAGCAGTACTACGGGCGGTTCGGCTTCGTCACCGTCCCGCTCGAGGAAGTGGACATCGAGGTCGAACGAAAGGGCGGCGCGCCCGCGATGCTCGTGCGATCGGGCGAGGAACGCGACCTTCCGGCGCTCGCCGCGATGCACGCCGCGAGAACAGAAGGGGTCCGGTTCGCGCTGCGCCGCGACCCGCCGCTCATCGGGTACGGGCTGGCGAAGAAGCGTCTGCTCGCCGGGCTGGGCCGCGGCGCGGAGCCGCGCGTCGAGCGCCAGACCGAATTCTTCGTCGCGGAGGAAGGCGCGTCCGCCGCCGCCTACGTCGTCCTGACGGTCAGCGCCGGCGGGTGGACGCTCGAGGAGGCCGGGGACCGCGATCCGGCGGGCGCGCGCCTCGGCGCCATCCTGCAGGTGCTCCTCGCGCGCGAGCCGTCGCGGCCGGCCCCGCTGATCCGGGCGTGGTGGCCGCGCGCGATGACCGTGCCGCCGCAAATCCGCCTGACCAACCGCGTCCCGGCGCGCGATATCTTCATGCTCCGGCCGATCGGGAATGCCGGGATCCCCGGCCGCGCCGAAGAGGTCTTTTACTGGAGATCGGATTATTTCTAGGCTTCGGGCTGCCGACACATCGGGGCCGGCTCTACCCGGCTCATCCGATAAGATACGCGTATGTCCCAGGAAGTCCTGACCGAGCTCGTGAAGGCGCTCGAGCGCGGTGAGGAGGTGGCGCTCGTCACCATCGTCGCGGCGCAGGGGTCGACCCCGCAGCGCGTCGGCGCCAAGATGCTCGTGTACCCGGACGGCAGGATCTCGGGCACCATCGGCGGCGGCTGCTACGAGAACGACGCGCTCGGCAAGGCCCGGGAAGCGCTTCTCGCGCGCCAGCCGCGGCTCGTCAAGTACGATCTCACCGACGACTTCGCGGAGGAGTCGGGTCTCATTTGCGGGGGACAGATGACGGTCTACATCGAGCCCGTTGAAGCGGCCCCGCAGCTCTACATCGTGGGCGCCGGCCACGTCGGCACCCAACTCGCGCACGTCGCGCGTCCTGTCGGCTTCCGCATCCACGTGCTCGACGACCGCGAGAAGTTCGCCAACGCCGAGCGCTTCCCCGAGGCCGACGAGATCATCGTCGACTCGATTCCCGACTGGCTGCACAAGGCCGAGATTCCCCAGAGCGCCTACGTTGTCGTCGTCACGCGTGGCCACCGCCACGACCTCGACGCGCTCCGCTCGCTGGCGGCGCGCGACATGCGCTACATCGGCCTGATCGGCAGCAAGGCGAAGGTCAAGAAGATCTACGACGCGCTCGTCGAGGAGGGGATGCCGGTCGAATGCCTCGGGCGCATTCACGCCCCCATCGGCCTCGATATCGGCGCCGTCTCGCCGGAAGAGATCGCCATCAGCATCCTCGCGGAGCTGATCGCGGTCCGCCGCGGCCGGATCGACGAACCGCACGTCGCCTCCGCGTCGCTGCAGTGGAAGAAGCTGCCGGCCTCGCTCGCCAACAAGGAATGATCCCGGCCATCGTGCTGGCCGCGGGCAAGTCGTCCCGCATGGGGCGGACCAAGGCGCTCCTGCCGGCAGGTCCGTCCGGCGAAACCTTCCTCAACCGCGTCGTGCGCGTGCTGCGCGAGGGCGGCGCCGACGCCATTGTCGTGGTGATCGGCGGCGACGCGGCCGCCGTCCGCGCGTCGCTTCCTCGAGACGAGGCGTCGCTGGCCGTCGTCGAGAATCCTCATTTCGAGGACGGGCAGCTGTCGTCGCTGCACGTGGGGCTCGCGGCGGTCGAGCAGCGGTACGACGACATCGAGGCGGCGATGGTGACGCTCGTGGACCTGCCGCTCATCTCCCCGTCCACCGTACGCGCGGTGCTCGACATGTTCCGTGCACACCCACAGGCGCCCCTGGTCCGGCCCCGCCGCGACGACCGGTACGGCCATCCGGTGATCTTCAATCGCTCGATTTTCGGCGAGTTGCGGCGCGCGGATCCCTTGAAAGGCGCCAAGCCGGTCGTCCACGCGCACGCGGCCGAAGAAGTGAACGTCGACGTGGACGATCCCGGCGCCTTCGCCGACATCGACACGCCCGAGGATTACGACCGGATCATCCGCCCGCGGGTGTAGGATGGGCCCGCGAAAGGAGGGGTGACCCATGGAACACATCATCGGCAGGCTGCTGCACGACTACGAGCATGGAAAGTTGACCCGTCGCCAGCTCATTCAGACGCTGGCGCTCACCGCGACCGCCGCAACGGCGGCCGAGACGACGGTTGCCGCTGCCCCCGCGAACGCGACCTACATCAATCACGTGTCCATGCAGGTCGCCGACTACCGCAAGACGCGCGATTTCTACACGGGTCTCTTCGGCATGAAAGTGTCGAATGACGACGGCAAGCAGTGCCGGCTGACGTTCGGCGACAACATCCTGATCGCGCGCAACGCGAGCGAACGGCCGGGCGCCAAGGTTGGCATCGATCACGTCGCCTATACGCTGGCCGGCTGGGACACCGACAAGTCGGTGAAGCCGGCGGTTGAAGCGGAGCTCAAGCGACGAGGCCTGATGATCCGGTCGACGGAAGGGAGCTTCCACGTCGCGGATCCGGACGGCTTCGAAGTGCAGATGGGCGGAAAGAATCAGTAAGCGGACGCAGGGGCCGACTTCGAAGGGGCCGACCTTCAGGTCGGCCCACCCTCATCGATTGACGATCTTCAGGTCCAGCGACTTGGACTCGCCGTCGGTGAGCGTGAACTGCGTTGCGCGGCCCTTGATCTGTTCAAGGAACTGCGGGTCGGCTCCTTCACCATCTTCGAGGTAGTCGACCGCGACGGCGAGATAGCGGTCGTCGGCCGGCAGCGCCCTGATGCGGAACTGTCCCTGCTGATCCGCGCGCGCGGTCTTCACGAAACGCGACGGGAACACCCATTTCGCGGGGTCGTCGGGGAACACGACGACCGTGTAGTCGCGCGTGATCTCGCCCTTTGCCATGGTGACCTTGCCGTTCAGGTCGCTCACCTTGTCGGTGACGATGATCTGCAGGCCCGAGTTTTCAGTGTTGCCGCGGAAATCGAGCGCGGAGTCGGTCACGTCGGCGCCGCTCAGCGTCACCGCCTTCAGCGTCCACTCCTGCGGAAGGCCGTTCACGCGAATGAACCGCTGACCGGAGAGGGCCGTGAGGACGAACGTGCCGTCGGCTTCGACGCGCGTCGGCCGATTGCCGAGCGGGCCTGGTATGAATTGCCCGTTCGCCGGCTGCGCCATGATCTGGATCTGATTCGTATTCAGCTTCGCGACCGAGCCTTCGGCGGCGACGACGTTGCCGCTGAGGCTTGCGCCCTTGCCGGTGACGACCGTCAGGCCCGTCAGATCCTCGCTTCCAACGGACAGCGGCACCGCCGCCATCTCGATCTCGTCGAAGCCACCGGGCCCTCCGACGCGAAGGGCGAAGCCGCCGCCACGCCCGCCGCCCGGCGGCCCTGCCACGGCCATCAGCGTGTAGTTGCCGGGCGAGACGTTCGCGATCGAGAAGCTGCCGTCGGGACGCACGCGGCCGTTGCCGCCGAAGTTGAAGAGCACGGGACCGCCGCCGGGTCCACCGCCGGGTCCGCCGCCGGCGTCGGCCGGCATCAGCGTGACCATCCCGTTCGAGAGCGCAGTGCCCATCGAGCTCAGCGCGGTGCCGGTGATCTTCACCGTTCGAACCGCCTGCAGCGCGAAGTTGACGTTCGGCTGCTCCTGCCCCACGCCGAGCGTGAGGCGCTGCGCTTCCACCGGTGAACCGGTGCCCGGGTAATAGGTGGAGGCGTAGCTCGTCGTGTCGCTGTTGTTGTCGTCGACGAAGGGACCGTTGCCCGCGCGCAGCGTGGCGCTGATGTAGTAGTCACCCGGCGCGAGGCCGTAGATGCGATAGGAGCCGGTGTCGTCGGTTTGATCCCCGCCGCCCGCGGCATTGAGGCGCCGCTGTCCCTGGACGGTCTGGTAGCGCAGCACCTGCACGCGGGCGTTCGCGACGGGGTCGCCAAACTCGTCGAAGATGCGTCCGGTGATCGCGGCGCCCTTCGGCAGCGCGAAGTCGGCGCGTTCCATCAGCTGGCCGTCGGCGATCTCGATCGGCGAGCCGGCTTCGAACGGCCGCTTCTGGCCGTAGCGAAGCGTCATGAAGCCGGCCTTCGAGGCGGTGAGGGTCCAGCGGCCTGCGGGAAGATCCTTGAACTCGAAGCGGCCGTTGGCATCGGTGTTGACGAGGCGATTGGCCCGAAGCTCGCCGGACTGGGCGCGGACCTGCGCACGGCGCACGGGCATCCCGTTGTCGGTTGTGACGACCCGCCCGCGGATGATTGCGGTGCCCGCAGCCTGGTCGCCCGTTGCGTTGCCACCGGTCTGGTCGCGCGGAGGCAGTTGTCCGCGGCCGCCGCCACCGCCCTGGCCGAAAGCGCCCCCCTGGGCGCCGCCGCCCGCGCCTCCCTGGCGCGCCTGCGCGACGAGCGACGGCGCGGATGCGGCGAGTGCAAGCGCAAGAAGAGGCGGCACCAGCCAAGCCGCTGTCAGTCTCATGGCGAAATTATGACGCCCGGGACGAGCCGAAAGTTGTGAAGGTTTTATGACCCCGGGGCCAGCCCCTCGACTGCGCTCGAAGCCAGGGCACGGGCCGCGCGATCGAGGGCCTCGGCCAGGCGGCGCTCGGCCTCGGCCACCCGTATCGGGTCGCGAGCATCGATGGCTTCCGAGAGGCGCGGCAGCACTTCCGGCGCATAGGTGAAGGCCGGCGCGTACAGCTGATGCCGATACCACGGGCGGCCCTCGAGCCCCGCAGCATCGGTAAACGCGTGTTCGATCTCCATCAGCGCGCGATTGATGAGCTCCAGTGCCGCGGCGTCGCCGCCGGCCAGCGCGGACGCGGCGGCTGCGGCATGACGAGTGGCGGCCGCCTGGAAGCGCGCGAGCGCGCTCGACGCGAGTTCGAGCGGTGCGCCCCGGCGCCGCTCCACGTCCGACAGGAAGCCGCCAATGTGTCTCGCGTATCGCACCTGGTCGAGCGGCAGCAGGTCCGCGTTCGCAAGCCGCGCGGCGAGCGAGGTCCAGATGCGCGCGAGCTGCGCGTGACGGAGAAAGCCCGGGTCGATGCGCGAGACCCAGTCGTGCGTGTCGAACGCCGAGTGGTAGACGCGATACGGCCCCTCGAAGCGCAGGTCCACGATGGGGACGCCGACGAAATTCAGAAACACGCTGTAATCGGAGCCGGCGCCGATGCGCGTGTCGATCGTCGAATCGGCGACACCCGCGGTCGATGCGACCAGGTGTGCGAGCGAGGGCACGGCGCGGGCGGAAAAGGCGGCTCCGGAGACCGCGGCATCCACGTTCAGATAGGCGACCGCTTTCTCGCGCAGCTCGAGCTCGTGCTGCTCGCCCCACTCGGTAGACGAGGTCATGGCGAATTCCTCGGCGTCCCAGCTCGCCAGCAGGATGGTCCGCTTCGGGCGGGCGCCGCTCTTCACGAGCGCGCCGAGCGTTCTCGCCATCTCCATGAGGACCGCGGATCCGCTGGACGGATCGACGCCCCCGTAGACCCACGCGTCGCGGTGGTTGCCCGCGATCACCCACTGGTCGGGGTGCGTTGCGCCGTCGATGCGGCCGATCACCGTCCAGACCGGGCGGATGGCGTCATCGTTCTCGACGCGCACCCGGAGCGTCACCTCGCCACCGCGCAGCGCGTCGAGGATGACGTGCGCGTTGCCGGTGGCGATCGGCACGCTCATGATGGCCGGCAGGGCTGGTGCGTCCGCGGGTAGGAGGCGTCGCGCGCCGGGCATCGAGCTCCAGCCGGGTGTCAACGGATCGCCGGGGACGAGGAAATCGAATCCGACGCCGCCGCGCTGGATGCCGGCATCCGCGGCGTCCGCGTACATGAGCACCGCGGCGGCGCCGCGCTGCTGCGCGAGATACACGGTGTAGCCCCGGTAGGTGTACTGGTCGGCGTAGCGGACGAGCACGATCTTGCCGCGCAGATCGACGCCACGCGCGGCGAGGCGATCGAACTCGGCGGGCGTGCCGGTGCCGGCGGAGACGACCGCAGCGGTGACGTCGCCGCTCGCGCCGTACGCGTGGAACGCAATCGGGTCGGTGGCGCGTTCGCGCAGCATCGCATGCCAGGCGTGGGGTGACGTCATCTCGACCGACGCGCTGCGCGGATACGGCAGCAGCACCTGGTGCTCGACGATCTCAGCCGAGTCGAGGCCGGCCGCGATCCACCGATCGCGCGTCCACTCGGCGAGCAGACGATCGCGCGGCGATCCGGCGACGTGCGGCTCGGCCGTCAGGTAGCGGTGGTCGGCCTCGATGCGTCGGGTTGACGGAAAACGCGCGATGCGGCGCTCGACGTCGCGCTCCGCTGCGAGGCTGGCGGGCGCGAAGCCGTCAATCGGCGCTTCCCGGTCCGGCCGCGCGGCCCCGGGCATCAGCAGCAGCGAGGTCCCGACGGTTGCGGCCGCCAGCACCGCCCACAAGCCCGCTGGTATCCGTCGCATCGCCCGCGATGCTACACCCGCTCCCCGCCATTTGGAGTCGGAGTCGGATACGCCGCATGCGCGAGTCAGAGTCGGATGCGCGGCATGCACGAGTCGGAGTCGGATGCGCGGCATGCGACTCACGTGATGAGGCGACTCAGGGTGGCAATTGCTGCGCGGAGTTGGTCGTCGCCGACGTAGGGAGCGGGCCCCAAACGCAGGACGTCGCCGCGTGCGTCGGCAAAAACCGAATCCCGGCGCAAGGCATGCGCGAGGTCGGACGCGCGCGGCGTCGTGATGGCAAGGAAGCCGGCGCGCCGCTCCGCCCGCACCTCGTCGACGTGCGCGATGGAGGGATCGACGTCGAGCGCCGCGAACTCGCTCGCCAGCAGTCCCACCTGACGCACGCTGATCGCGCGAAGCCGTTCGGGCGTGAGACCCTGCGCGACATGAAAGTCGAACACCGCGGCGGCCCGGTAGTGTGACGTCGGGTCGTACGTCGCGCCCGCGAATGCTCTCGCGCCGCCGGCATATGCGACCCCACCGGCGTGCGTGTGCGCGAGCTCTTCGAACTCCGCGAACCATCCTGTGAGGATCGGCCGAAGGCGTGCGCCATCCGGCACTCGCAGGAAACAGTTCCCCTCACCAAGCTGACAGTACTTATAGCCACCGCCCGTCACGAACGCGCCCTGAAGTCCCATCGCCCGGACGTCGAACGGAACGACATTCACGTGGTGATAGGCATCGACGAGGAGCGCCGTGCCGTGCCCGTCACACGCGGCGGCGACGCGCTCGAGCCCCGGCACGATCTCGGCGGTCTCGAACAGGACCGACGACATCATGACGGCCAGCGTCCGATCGTCGACAGCTCGCGCGACGCGCTCCGCGAGCGCATCCACCGGCCGCGCCGCCACCCGCACGACCTCGATCCCTTCCTCCGCCAGCCGATCGAGCTGTCGCCTGATCGTATGGAACTCACCGGTCGTCGTGACGATGCGGCGGCGTTCGCGGAAGGGGAGCGCCGACAGCCAGCGCGTGACGAGCTCGTGCGTGTTCTCGCCGAGCGCGATATTGGCCGCCGCATCGCCAAGCAGCCGGGCGAAGCCGGCCCGCACCCGGTCCGCCTGCGCGGCGGCGCGCTCCCACTTGCCGTCGACAAGTTCCGCCGCGTCGAGCCACGCGCGCTGCTGCGCCTCGAAGCCGACGTCGGGCCAGGCCTGATGCGAGTGGCCGGTGAGCAGGATGCGCTCGCTCACCCGGAAGCGCGAATAGTGCGCCGCGAGCGGGTTGCTCAGAGGTTCCCTCGGATTTCCCAGAGGTCAGGGAACAGCGGCTTGCCAACGGTGCCCGCGAGGTACGCGGCGCCGCTCGAGCCGCCGGTGCCCCGTTTCATGCCGATCGTCCGCTCCACCATCTTGACGTGGCGGTATCGCCACTCCTGCAACCCCTCGTCGAGATCGACGAGCCGCTCGCAGAGCTCCGCGTTCTTCGGATCGCGGCGATAGACGTCGATGAGAATCGCCTGGATCTCGGATGACGCCTCGGCGCGCGCGGTGACGTCGCGTGACAGGTGCCCCGCCGGAACGGGATACCCCTCCCGGGACAGATAGTGCAGGAACGCGTCCCACAACGTCGGCGACTGGTAGCGGCGCAGCAGCGCCTCGCGCGCGCGGCTCGGCTCGGGGAACCGCGCGATCGCCTGCTCGCTTTTCGCGCCGAGGAGGAACTCGATCTGACGGAACTGGTCCGACTGGAATCCGCTCGCCGCCTCGAGACGCGCGCGGAAGCTGAGAAACTCGAGCGGCGTCATCGTCTCGAGGATGTCGAGCTGCGCGACCATGACCTTCAGGATGGTGAGGATGCGCTTCAGCGTGTGCTGCGCGCGATGCGGCTCGTCGCCGGTCAGCAGGCGCGCGACGTGATCGAACTCGTGCAGCAGCTCCTTGAACCAGAGCTCGTAGACCTGGTGAATGACGATGAAGAGCAGCTCGTCGTGCTCGGGTCCCTCGGAGCGCGGCTGCTGCAGCGACAGCAGCTCGTCGATCTTCAGGTAGCTTCCGTAGGTTGCGGCGGCTGTGGTGTCGGCCATGTCACTCCTGCTTGCCCCGAGCGATGTCGAGGGGCACGTCGAGGCCGACGGCCCGCATCAGCGCAATGGCGTTGCTGCGGGTGACCGGCCCCGGCTTCATGACGTAATCGAACACGATTTCTCCGGCCTCGAAGCGGTCCTCGAAGTGCACGTTCGACGCGCGGCCACCGAGCGTGGCCGCGACGTCGGTGAGCGCCAGGTCGTGGGTCGTGATCAGCCCGATCGCGCCCCGGTGGAGCAGCGCGCCGAGGATGCCGGCGGCGCCGATGGCGCGATCATGCGAGTTGGTGCCGTGCAGCAGCTCGTCCAGCAGGAACAGCAGCGGCACCGGACCGGCGGCGAGGTCCGCCAGCTCCCGAATCCTGCTGATCTCCGCGTAGAAACGGGAGCGCCCTTCCTGCAACGAGTCCTGGATGCGAAGCGTCGCGCCGATGCGCAGCGGCGAAATGCGAAGACGCCTCGCGCGAACCGGCGCCCCAGCGAATGCCAGCACCGCGTTGATGCCGACCGTTCGCAGCAGCGTGCTCTTGCCCGACATGTTGGATCCGCTGACGACGAGCAGCTGAGGACTCGAGGACACGGGGTCCGCGCCGCTCAGGCTGGCGTCGTTCCGGACCATGCGCGCCGCCGCCAGCAGCGGGTGGCCGAGCGCCTCGCCATCGTACGTCGCGTGCCGGACGCCGGCTGCGTCAATGTCCGGAAAGGGATCGTCCGGGTGTTCGTAGCGGTATGCCGACAGCGATGCCAGCGCCTCGAATTCGCCCGAGATCATCAGCCATTCGCGGACGTGACGGCCGTGCGCCCGCCGCCAGGCCTCGATGGCCAGCGCCAGATGCGTTCCCCAGAGCAGCGGGGCCGCCAGCACCGCGAAGATCGCGTTGTGCTGCCAGGCGTGCAGCTCGGCGAACCAGTGCAGCCGGTGGATGAACGCGGAGCCATGCGTGAGCCGCCCCTGCAGCGACGTGAGCCGCGGCGCCTCGAACGTCTCGCGCTCGAGCGTCGTGAGGACGACGGCCAGCACGTCGAGGTCGCGCGCGGCCCCGTCGGCGCCGTGGAGCGCCTTGAGGATCCGTTCGCGCAGCGGCCACGAGAACGCGATCTCCGCCGTGACGACCGTCAGAAAGGGCGCCGAGTTGCCCGTGGAGATCCACAGCGCAGCGGTTGCGACCGCGGCAAGCGTCAAAGCGACCGCGAGTGGGCGAAGCCACGCGCCGCCAAGCAGCAGCGGAGCTTGGGCCCATGCGACCAGCCCCTCCGTGTGCACCGCGGCGCGAACATCGGTTCCCGCGAGCGACAGCGCTTCCCGCAAGTCGAGCCTCGAGGTCAGGTCTTCCGTCGCCTGCTGGCGGGCACGAATCTCTTCGGGGTCCGCGGGCGCGAGCAGCCACGCGGCAAGCGTGTCCTCGCCGGCCCGCGTGCGCGCGATGGACAGGAGCTCGAACAGCGAGGCGGGCCCGAACAGGTCCAGGTCGTTCGCGTAGAGGTGCTCGGGGTTGCGAAACCGCTCGCCGGGCTCGCCGCCGCCCGCCCAGCGGTCTTCGATGCGGGCGAGGCCG
>DASQAX010000097.1:0-21853 GCA_035635535.1 Vicinamibacterales bacterium
CGCGGCCTCGGCCGCGCGCCTCTCCAATTCCTGCGGCGGCACGTCCTCGACGTGCGTCGCGATCCACCAGGTATTCCCGCACGGATCCTTCACCGCCCCGTGGCGGTCGCCGTAGAACTGCGTCTTCGGCTCCTGGATCGATGTCCCACCAGCCGCCAGCGCCTGCTTGTAGCTCGCGTCGCAGTCCGGCAGGTAGAGATAGATGGAGGAAGGCTGCGGCGGCCAGGGACCGTTGGCCTCGCCGAGCATGACGTGCGAGTCGCCGACGACGAGGTCGCCGTGCGCGACCTCGCCGTTCGGCATCTTCATCAGGTGGACTTCCCGCGCGCCGAACGCGCGCTTCAGGAAGTCCACGAGTTGCGCGGCTCCCTTCACGACGAGGTACGGCGTGAGGGTGTGATACGTGTCGGGGACGGGCTTGACCATGTCAGTTCAGCGGAATGCGCGAGAGCTGATCGAGATGCTTGCCCCTCGGGCTGTCGGCCGGCACGAAGCGCTGCACGCGCTCGCCGGCGAACACCTCGCCTGTGTAGATGTTCCCCCTCGAGTCGGTCGCGATCATGTGCAGGCCGAAGAACTGCCCGCCGGCCTCGCCCATGCTTCCGAGCTGGCCAACCACCTTGCCGTCGTCGCGGTTGAGGAACCAGACGTGGTTGTTGGTGAGGTCGGAGATGAAGAGATACTTCTGCGCCTTGTCGGGCGAGAAGGCGACGCCGCCGGTCGAGCCGCCGATGCCCGTGTACTCCGCCAGCTTGAACTCCTTCTTGAAGTTCCCCTGCTTGTCGGTGACGTGGATGCGGTTCGCGTTGCGATCCGCGGCGTAGACGAGCCCGTCGTTCGAGAAGTTGAACGTGAGGTGGCCCGCAAACTCCTTCGGCATCGGGCCGTTCGGCTTGTACGCGTGCTCCTCGTCCTTCGTGCCGATCTCGGTGAGCTTGTGGCCGTACGCGCCCCAGCCGCGCTTGAATTTCAGCGTGGTCAGGTCGAACACCATCACGCGCCCGCTGAGATAGTTGTCGGCGACGTAGATCTCGTTGGCCGCTTCGTCGACCCGGATCTCCTCGATGCCGCCCACGATCATCGGCGTGGTCGGCGGGTACTTCGCGCGGAACGACGCGACGGCCGCCGCGCGCGCCGCGGGATCGACGTTACCGCCACGACCGCCGCGTCCTGCGCCGGGAGGCGGCGGGAGGAATCCGGCGACCGGACCCGTGCCGCCAACGCCGGGAGTGTGGTTGGGCAGGTTCGCTTCCTGCTGGAACGCGCCGCCCCCCTCCGTCTCGGGGGTGTGTTCGATCGCGCCAACCAGCTTGCCGGTCTTCGTGTCGTACTTGCGGACCGTGTTCTGCCCGAGGTAGGCGAACCCCTTGCTGTCGACGTCCATGCCGTGCCCCTGCGGCGCGGCGAATGACCCGATCAGGGTGCCGTCCTTGTCGAAGTGCAGCATCGACGGAGGCAGCGTGCAGCAGTCCGCGATGCCGATCTCCTTTTCCAGCTCGATGTTGGTCAGATCGTTCGGCCGGTCGTACGCCCAGACCGTATCGTCGTTCGGCGCGACGGCCAGGCCGGTGATGCCGCCCATCTTCCAGTTGTTGGGGAGCGGTTTCGGCCAGCCGGGGTCGTACAGATAGCGCGGCGCCGACTGCGCCTGTGCGCCCACCGTGACATAAACGACGAACACGCCCAGGGCGATCGACAGGACGACCGCTCCGGCTCGCACCTTCTTCTGAATGCTCATGGCTCTCCTCGCGTCCTTGCTTGCGGCGGCGTTTAGCTGAAGTGAGCGAAATCGTAGCGGAAGAGGGCTGCGTGTTTCCAGTAAGAAGCTCAGGTGCGAGGACGCTGCGCCGGGTCGGTGCGAGGACGCTACGCCGGGTCGGTGCGAGGACGTTGCGCCGGGTCGGTGCGAGGAGGCTGCGCCGGGTGGGTGCGAGCAGGCTGCGCCGGGTCGGTGCGAGGAGGCTGCGCCGGGTGGGTGCGAGCAGGCTGCGCCGGGTGGTGCGAGCAGGCTGCGCCGGGTGGGTGCGAGGATCCTTCGCCGAGTCGGTGTGAGAGCCCTTCGCCCGGTTCGTCCGCTTCGGCTCGAGATTAGTCCACTCTGGATCCGCCGTCGTTCGGAGGTAGTAAATCAGTCCCGCGTACGCGCGATAGAGGCGATGCGCCAGCCGCCAGATAGGCTCGTATTCGGGCGCGGTGACGTACCGTTTCAATTGCGCGGTGCGGAACGAGTCGCGCACTTCGTTGAGTGAACGGCGTGAAATCTCCAGAAACCGGGCAAACTCCTTATGCTTGCACCCGAACCCTTCCGCGATGTTGCGGCACACCGAGTTCACGGCGTCCTCGGTTTGCGAGTGCAGCTTCAGATCTCGCACGAAGCAGTCCCGCTCGGTCAACTTGAAAGCGAGCACGCGTATCCGATCGGCGAGCTGCCACACAATCAGATCCTCGTAGCGTTTGGCTCCTCCCATGCGATCTCATGGAGCACGCGGCGTGCCCGGCGGATTTCCTCGTGATCCGATTCGATGATCCCAAATCGATGCAGAATCTGGAACGCGCCGCCGTCGGAATGTACGAACTTCTTGCGACCGGAGCACATCCGACGTGCACCGACCCGGATCCGACTCGCACCGACCCGCATCCGACTTGCACCGACCCAGATCCGACTTGCACCGACCCGGATCCCGACTCGCACCGACCGGCGCGGAGTGCCTTGATATGATTTGCGAAGCCACGTGACCCGTACTCCCCTTTCAATCGCCATCGTCGGGGCCGGACTGGGCGGGCTGACCGCCGCGTCGACGCTCCGGCTCTTCGGGTTCGACGTCCAGGTCTACGAGCAGGCACCGGGCTTTGCGCGGATCGGGGCCGGCATCCAGATGATGCCGAACTCGATGAAGGTCCTGCGGCGCATCGGCATCGAGGCGCGCGTCCGCGGGACGTCGTTCGAGCCGTACTCCCACCTGAACCGCCAGTGGGATACCGGCGAGGTGATGCGCGAGCTGCCGATGCCCGAGTCGCTCTTCGGCGCCCCGTATCTCTGCATGCACCGCGGCGACCTGCACGAGGCGCTCGTGTCGGTGCTGCCTGCGGGGATCATCCACACGGGGAAGAAGCTCGTCGGCCTCGACGAGCGGGGCAGCCGCGTGACGCTGACGTTCGAGGACGGCGACCGCGCGGAAGCGGACGTCGTGATTGGCGCCGACGGCGTGCATTCGATCGTCCGCGACAGGATCGTCGGCCCCGACGCCCCGATTCACAAGGGGCGCATCGCGTATCGCGCGGTGTTTCCCTCCGCGCTGATGGGCGGCCGCGACGTCGGCCGCTCGCGCACCAAGTGGTGGGGCATCGACCGGCACATCGTCATCTATTACACGCGCCGCGATCGCAGCGAGATCTACTTCGTGACGAGCGTGCCCGAGGCGGCGGAGTGGCTGACGCGCGAGTCGTGGTCGGCCAAGGGCGACGTCCACGAGCTGCGCAAGGCGTATGACGGATTTCACGAGGACGTGCGGGCGGTGCTCGAGGCGTGTCCCGATTGCCACAAGTGGGCGATTCTCGAACGCGACCCGCTGCCGAAGTGGAGCGAGGGCCGCGTCGTGCTGCTCGGCGACGCGTGCCATCCGATGACGCCGTACATGGCGCAGGGCGCGGCGACCGCGATGGAGGACGCGGCGGTGCTCGCCCGATGCCTCGCGGAATCCGGGGGCGACGCCGGGAGCGCGTTCGCGCGCTACGAGGCGCACAGGAAGCCGCGAACATCACGCATCCAGGCGATCTCGAGCGCGAACACCTGGATGAAGGGGGGCAACGACGACACGTCGTGGCTCTACGGCTACGATGCCTGGAACGATGCTCTCGATCACGCACCGGCCCTCCCCTGAGGCAGGCGCGCCGCGCCTGGCGTTGATTCACTCGCTTGCGCTCGACCGCAGCGTGTGGGACGGGGTCGTCGAGCGGCTCGAAGGGGAGGCCGAGATCCTCACCTACGACTGCCGCGGTCACGGGCAATCGCCGAGGACCGGGGGTCCGTACAGCGCGCAACAGTTCGCGCGCGATCTTGCCGCGATCTTCGACGACCTCGGGTGGGATTCGGCAGCGGTTGCCGGCTGCTCGATGGGCGGCAACGTCGCGCAGGCGTTTGGCGCGGAGTTTCCGCAACGGACGGCCGCCCTCGGGCTGATCGACACGACGGCATGGTACGGCGCCGATGCGCCGGAGAAGTTCACGGAGCGCGCAGGCACCGCCAGGACGAAGGGAATGCGCGGGATGATCGACTTCCAGCTGACGCGATGGTTCTCCGACGACTTCCGCGCCGCTCATCCCGACGTGCTGAAGCGGACGACGGATGTCTTCGTGGCGAACGATCTCGACTGCTACGCGGCGTCGTGCGGGCTGCTCGGCAACGTCGACAGCCGCGCCTCGCTCCCGTCGTTCCGGATGCCGGTGGCGATTGTCGTCGGGGAGGAAGACCACGCGACGCCGGTGGCGATGGCGCAGCAGCTCCACGCGGCCATTCGGCAATCGACGTTGACGATCCTTCCGCGCGCGCGCCACCTCACGCCCATCGAATGTCCCGACCGCATCGCATCGGAGTTGCGTGGCCTCCTCGCGCGCCGTTGATCCCTCCAGCGCGGCCGACGCCGCTGCGCTCGTCGCGCGGCTCGAGCGCGTCCCGTTTTCCCGCTGGCACCTCCGCGCGCGCCTCATCGTCGGCAGCGCGACCTTCTTCGACGCCTTCGACGCGCTGTCGCTGGCGTTCGTGCTGCCGGTGCTCGTGCGGCTCTGGCAGATCACGCCCGCGCAGGTCGGATGGCTGATCGCAACGGGCTACCTGGGTCAGTTCGTCGGCGCGCTCGTGTTCGGCGGCCTCGCCGAGCGCTACGGGCGCGTGCGGAGCGTCGCCGCCGCCACCGCGCTGATGTCGGCGATGAGCATCGCCTGTGCGGCGTCGGGCAGCTTCGCGACGCTGCTGACGCTGCGCCTGATCCAGGGCATCGGTGTCGGCGGCGAGATGCCGGTGGCCGCGGTCTACATCAACGAGCTGTCGAAGGCGCACGGACGCGGGCGGTTCTTTCTGCTGTACGAGCTGATCTTCCCGATCGGGCTGATGATGACCGGCCAGATCGGCGCGCTGCTCGTGCCGACGCTCGGCTGGCAGGTGATGTTCCTGATTGGCGGCATTCCAGGGCTGGTCGTGACCGCGCTGTTGCTGCGGCTGCCCGAATCGCCCCGGTGGCTGATTTCGAAAGGACGGCTGGCGGATGCGGATGCAGTCATCCGCGAGATAGAGAGCAGCAGGCCGGGAGCCGGGATCCGGGATCCGGGATCCGAACCCCGAACCCCCGAACCCCGAACCGCCGATCCCGGATCCCGCGCCGCCGAACTCCTCGCGCCTCTGTATCGCGGGCGCACCGCGACCGTCTGGGCGCTATGGGCATGCGCCTACTTCATCACCAACGGCCTGAACAACTGGATGCCCACGCTCTACAGCAGCGTGTACCACCTCGACCTCGCGCAGGCGCTGCGCGCGGGGACGCTGACCAACGTGGCCCAGGTCGTCGTCCTGCTCGGCTGCGCGTTTGCCATCGATCGCATTGGCCGGCGCAGGTGGACCGTGGCGGGATTTGCGGCCGGGGCGGCACTGCTCGCCATGCTGGGAACCTTTGCAGCCCACTCCGTCGTATCTGTCATTGCGCTGGTGACCGTCAGCTACGGCATCGTCGGGTCGGTCAACGCCGTGTTGTACCTCTACACGCCGGAGATCTACCCGACGCGCATGCGCGCCATCGCGACCGGCGCCGCGACGTGCTGGCTGCGCCTCGCGTCGGCGGCCGGCCCGGTGCTCGTCGGCTATCTCGTGGCGAAACGCGGCACCGGCGCGGTGTTCCTGATGTTCGCGGCTGCCGGTGTGGTCGGCGCCGTGGCCGCGCGTGCGATGCTCGAAACGCGAAATCGGAGCCTGGAGGAGCTGGCGCCATGACCAGGACCTTGATTGCCGCAACGCCATCGGCTCGCCGCCCCGCGATCCAACGTCGCACACCATCACGCTGCTGAGGGAAATCCAACGCCCCGCGGACGGCTGGCGGTGGCGGCGCACGACCCGCCAGTAACCCTGGCGCACCCCCTGCGTGCGCACCCCGGGCGCTCGCGCACAGTCACGCGTGCGCCGGTTCGCAGACCGCGATTTGGCGTGGGTTTTCCGCGGACCCGGTCGGGCAGCCAAATTGCTGAGTACCCGGCATGCCCAGGTTTCGTCTTCTAGACATCAGCCACGACAGCCCGCTGGCCGTCGGGCTGATCATGGCGACCGCGGTCGTCTTCCAGCAGCCGCTGCGGTACGCCCTCAACTCCGTTGGCGAAGTGGAGCAGCGGTATCACCTCGACCTGCTGCCCGCGCTCGTCGTGCTCTGCGTGGTCTTCATGTTCCATCAGTACCGCAAGCGGCAGGAGAGCCGCGCGTCGGCGCTGACCGCGGATACCGCCGCGCAGCTCGAGCGCGCGCGCGTCGCCGAGATGCACGAGCTGATGGACATCGGACAGAGCCTCGCCAACGCGCTCGAGTTCAAGGAGATCGAGCAGGCGCTCTGGCGGCACATGCCCGTGTCGCTGCGCCAGCATCCGCTCTCGATGGCGATGCGCTTCAAGTCCGGATGGCGGACGCTGCTGCACGAGGGCGATCGCGAGGCCGACGGCACCCGCATCGAGGAGATCGCGGCGAAAGCCGCTTCGCAGTTCGACGGGACCGTCGAACCAACGACCGGGACCGTCGTCGTCGATGGCTGCCTGTGCATGCCCGTATGCGCGGGTCGCGCGGTGATCGGTGTCGCCATCCTTCCGGACGTGCCCGGAACGCGCGACGAGCGGCTGCAGCAGACGCTCGCGCCCGTGCTCGCGTTTGTCGGCATCGCCGTGAGGAACGTGCAGCTGCTCGCGGACTCGAAGGACGACAGCGTTCGCGACAGCCTGACGCGGTGGTTCAACCGCGGCCACGCCATCGAGGTGCTGCGCAACGACCTTCGCCGCGCGGCCCGCACCGGCCAGGCGCCCTCGGTCGTCATGTTCGATCTCGACGGCTTCAAGACGATGAACGACACGCTCGGCCACCTGCAGGGCGACGCGACGCTGCAGACCGTGGCGCGCGCCGTCGACGGGATCCTGCGAGGATCGGACCTGCGATGCCGCTACGGCGGCGACGAGTTCCTCATCCTGCTGCCCGAAACGCCACTCAACGGCGCGGCGCAGGTCGCGGAACATGTTCGCGAGGCGATTACGACGCTGAACCTGTCGACCGGCATGCCGGGCCAGCGGCTGACGTGCAGCATTGGCGTGGCGGCCGGGCACCATGGCGAGCTCGAGCCCGAGCACGTCATCGAGCGGGCCGATGCGGCGCTGTACAAAGCCAAGCGTGGAGGCCGCAATCGCGTCGTCGTCGAGGAGACGGCGGACTCGCTCACCGCGGCCAGGCCGCTCCGCCTCGTCGTCTCAGGAACGTAGTCAATACGCTACGGGTTGGAGAACCGGGTCCGAATATACTCGCGCGCGCTGTCGGGCGAGAGCTTGACCGTACCCGGCCCGCTGCGAACAAAGAAATCGCCCTCAGGCGAGCTCTCCATCCCTTTCCACTTCAAGAACACCGGTTCGGGACTTCGCTGACAGCTCACGACGCAGACCGTCTTTCGATCGACAATCTGCGTCTTCGGATCGATGCAGGTGCCCGCTCGATCTCCGAGTCCATTGCGTACGACCTGCGCAAGATGGCGCATGAACTTATCGTCGGTATCCAGCTGGTCCTGCTCGATACCAACGATCGAGCCGTCGTCGACTGCTCCGATCAGCAGGTCGCCACCCTCCGTATTGAGAAACGCCGCAATCGTCTTGAGAACCGCGTGCGTCACGCCCTTGTCGTCCTGCCTCGCCTCTTTCACGCTCCAACGCAACGTCGCCGGTCCTGTTCAACAAGTTTGAATAGCACCAGACGTTATTAAGACTTGATGGGCTAAGTTTAATCAACGGCAGCACCTCGCGCATGTTCGGGCTGCACCCCGCGATGTAGTTCCGCAGATTGGCGGCCACGTGCGGAGCATCGCCGAGGAGCTTGTCGAAGTCGTACCGCGACGTGTTGTAAAAGGCGAAGCCCGATGTTCGGCGTAACTGGGCGTTCAGGTCCTGAAGACCCTTACCGCGAAGCTCCGCCTGACGCTGGAGGACCTTTTTCTTCTTGTCGGCGAGAACGCAATCGAGGCGCCGGAGGACGGTGAGCGGAAGGATGACGTCCTGGTAGTGACCGCGCCTGAACGTGTCGCGGATCAGATCCGCCACACCCCAGAGGAAGCTGACGATTTCGCCGTGATTCACCGAGCGTGAAGTCTACTCGCCGATGATCTGGATCACAACCTCGCGGAGCGCGGTCGGTCGCATGTTCACGACCGGCCGACTGTGAGCGACGCGATCAGCGTAAGACGGTAAAACGTGGCGGAGGCTGTAGAGATCGAGTCCGTCGAGCATCGAAAGCTGCATCGTCGCTCACGAGTTAGGCTTTCGAGCCGACGCCGGCGTTTTTCCGCGTCGTCGAACTTGTCAGCCGAGAGTGAACATGCGGCCGATCGCGGTATCAGCGGACCCTGCCCCTTCGTTGAGATCTCGTGCGTGCGCGTCGCCCTGTCCCTTGGTCGAGATCTCGTGCGTGTGTGTCGCGACCACCTGTCGCACCTTATAGTACCGACGACGGAAAGAACCGTCGCACCGGCCTCAATCGTTTGCTTCCACCGACATGCCATAGAATCTGGTAGGTCGGCAGTCGCTGACCCGCGAGAGAGCTCAATGCGCATCGGAGTGCCCAGGGAAACCGCTCCGGGCGAGCGGCGAGTCGCCCTCGTCCCGGAATCGTGCAAGAAGCTAATCCAGTCGGGTTACGAAATCATCGTCGAGTCGGGAGCGGGCGACGCCGCGGGCATTCCCGACGCCGCGTATCGTGAGGTCGGGGTCCACTCGCAGGCCGATCCGGCGACGATGCTCGGTTCCGCCGAACTGGTGCTGAAGGTCGCGGCACCGGGCACCACGCAGTCAGGGCGGGACGAGGTTCGCTGGATGCGGCCCGGCGCGATCTATGTCGGCTCGCTCATGCCGCTCCGGAACCTCGATGTAGTACGGGCGCTCGCCGAGCGCAGGATCACCGCCTTTTCGACCGACGCCATCCCCCGGACCACGCGCGCGCAGTCGATGGACACCCTGTCCTCGATGGCCAGCATCACCGGCTACAAGGGGGTTCTTCTCGCGGCGGTGGAGCTCAATCGGTACTTCCCGATGCTCATGACGGCCGCGGGGATGGTACGACCGGCAAAGGTCTTCGTCATCGGCGCCGGCGTGGCCGGCCTCCAGGCGATCGCAACCGCCAAGCGGCTCGGCGCGAACGTCGTGGCCACCGACGTGCGGCCGGAGGTGAAGGAGCAGATCGAAAGCGTGGGCGCCAAGTACGTCGGCATCGAGCTCAAAGAGAGCGCGGCGGCCGGCGGCGGCTACGCCAGGGAGCTGTCAGACGAGGATCGGCGGCGGCAGAGCCAGCTCCTGGCCGACGAATGCGCGCTGTCGGACGTGGTGATCACCACGGCGCTCATCGGGGGCGTGTTTGCGCCGCGGCTGCTGACCGCCGACACGGTGACGCGCATGAAACCGGGCTCGGTGATCGTCGATCTCGCGGCCGACGGCGGCGGCAACTGCGAGCTGTCGAAGCCCGGCGAAACGGTCCGCACCGGCGATGTCACGATTCTCGCCCCTCTCAACGTTCCCGCGACGATGCCGTTCCACGCGAGCGTGCTGTTCTCGCGCAACCTGACGGCATTCGTTCAGGCGTTCACGAAAGAGAAGACATTCCAGCTCGACTTCAACGACGACATCCAGCAGGGCGCGGTCATCACGCACGACGGCGAGGTGCGACACGCGCGTACGAGGGATGCCATGCAGAAGGCGGGCGCGTGATGAGGAGACCGTAATCGTGGATATCTGGCCGACCGTCTACGTCTTCGTGCTGGCGTCGTTCATAGGGCTCGGCGTGATCCGGAGGGTCTCGCGGCTGCTGTACACGCCGCTGATGTCGCTGACCAACGCGATCTCGGCCATTGCGGTGGTGGGATCGATCCTGGTGACCGGCGGCGACTACCCGACGCGGATCCGCCTCCTCGGCGCGATCGCCCTCTTCGCTTCGATGACCAACATCGTCAGCGGGTTTCTCATCACCGATCGCATGCTGAAGATGTTCAAGACCGACAAGCGCGGCGAGGGCAACCCGACATGATGTACGGCGTCAGCCAGCTCGGGTACCTCGTCGCGTCCGCACTGTTCATCTTCGCGCTGCACTGGATGAACACGCCCACGACCGCCCGCAAGGGCGTGTACGCGGGCGTCGCCGGGACCGCGATGGCGGTCGTCGTCACCTGGGCAGAACCGTCCATCGTCCATCATCTCTGGATCATCCTCGCGATCGTCGCGGGGTTCATCGTCGGTGTCCCGCTGTCGAGGGTTCCGCTCACCGCGGTGCCGCAGCGGACTGCGCTCTCACACGCGTTCGGCGGGGCCGCGGCGGGCCTGGTGGGCACGGCCGAGTTCTATCTGCGGCTGTCGGAGGGTGCAGAGGCGCTGTCGCCGTTCCGGATGGTGGCGCTGCTCGCGGAGGTGCTGCTCGGCTACGTCACGCTCACCGGCAGTCTGATGGCGGCCGGCAAGCTCCAGGAGGTGAAGTGGGTGCCGCAGCGGCCGGTGACCTACCCGTTTCAGAACGTGGCCAACCTCACGCTCCTTGGCATCGGCATCGCGCTCGGGGTTGCGATCACGCTGCAGCCGGCGGCCTCCTGGGCGCCGCTGGCATTCGCAGGCGTCATCGTGCTGTCGCTGCTGTTCGGGATCCTGCTGATCATTCCGATCGGTGGAGCGGACATGCCGACGGTGATTGCGATCCTGAACTCGTACGCCGGCTTGTCGGCCGTGGCGATGGGCTTCGTCCTCGACAACAAGCTGCTGATCACCGCCGGGGCACTCGATGGCTCGAGCGGTCTCATCCTCGCCATCATCATGTGCAAGGCGATGAACCGGTCGTTCACCAACGTGCTGTTCGGCGCCTTCGGCCAGGTGCAGCAGGCGAAGGCATCGGGTGAGGAACAGGTGTACAAGGCCGAGACGCCCGAGGGCGCCGCGCAGGTGCTCGAGCAGGCGAACCTCGTCGTGATCGTTCCCGGGTACGGGATGGCCGTCGCCCAGGCCCAGCACAAGGTCCGCGAGCTCTACGACCAGCTCAAGAAACGGGGCATCACGGTGAAGTTCGCCATCCACCCGGTGGCGGGCCGCATGCCCGGACACATGAACGTGCTGCTGGCCGAAGCGGACGTTCCGTACACCGATCTCGTCGAGATGGACGAAATCAACCCGGACATGCCGCAGGCGGACGTGGCGCTGGTGGTCGGCGCCAACGATGTGGTCAACCCGGCGGCGCGCACGGACAAGACGAGTCCGATCTACGGGATGCCGATCATCGACGCGGACAAGGCACGAAGCGTCTTCGCGATCAAGCGGAGCAAGAATCCCGGATTTGCCGGGATCGACAACCAGCTCTATTTTTCGGACCGGACGTGGATGCTGTTCGGCGACGCCAAGAACGTGATCGGCGAGCTGGTGAAGCAGCTCGCCGGCGGATCCGGCATGCACTGAAATCGGGATCGATGTCGGTCCGATCGGTCCTGACGATTGTCAGTGGGATCGTTCTGACGCTCATCGGGGCGATAGCGCCTGTTAGCGCACCGACTACCTCAGTGTGCTACCAGTCTTCCTTCTCGAAACGGATCTGATTGCTGCGGGCGATGAATTCGATGTCGGCCATCAACGCCGGGTTGCCGCAGGTCAGGATCACCGTGCACGCCGGATCGAGCCGCCGGCGGACATCGTCGGCGGTGACATGTCGCGGCAGTGTGGGTTCGGTGGCCGCACCCTGCTGCTCCCTGGGCGGCATCCCGAATACGTAGCGGAGCACGTTGTTGGCACGGCCGCGGCCGATCGTCGGGTCCAGCAGGTCGCGCGAGGTCGGCCGGCTCACCGAAGCGACGTAGACGAAGTCGACGCGACGGGCCGCTTCGATTTCGAGCAGTTCCTCGTGATACGCGAGCTCCTCGCGACTGCGGTTCGTGTGAATCAAGGTGTAACTGATGCCGTCATTCGTCCCGCCGTCCGACGCCTTGAAATCGAGCTCCTTGATCATCGACCGGAACGGCGCCAGCCCGGTTCCCGTTCCGACAAGGAGCACACTGCGAACGGCACGGGCCCGTTTGACGAGCGTGAAATCGCCGACGATCCGGTTCACGTAGGTGAGCGTGCCCCCCGGCGCCGGACCGATCCGGAACATCGACTCGGTCAGGCGGCCCGGTTCGCCGAGCTCGTCCCGCTCGAGGACCACGTAGAACTCCAGGTAGCCTTTCTCCGCGGTTTCGAACGGCGCGGACGCGATCGAGTAGGAGTGGGTCACGCGACCGTGTTTGGCCGCGCCGGAATCGTCATGGTCGGTCACGTAGCGGGGAAGGCCGTCGGCGCCGACGATCCGCCTGGTCAGGCGGCAATCCTCGCGGCGAAGCGCGATGTACTGACCCGCCTCGTAGTCGGGGAACCGGCTTCCGGCTTCGGGTCTCAGCTGGAACGTCGCCAGAATCGGCGAGAGATTCTGCCAGGATTCGATCGTTCCAACCTTGACGTCCGGCATCGCTCAGCGTGCATCCAAATTATCATCGGAGACGCTCTTGCTGTCCTTCGTGGTTTCCGTCGGTCTTCGTGCCCCTAATGCGTGCCGCTCGAGAACGTATCGCAGCTCTCGATGGTACCGCCGTCGAGGCCGCGACGAAGCCACCGCACGCGATCCGCCGAAGAGCCGTGCGTGAACGTCTCGGGAATCACCTCGCCGCGCGACATCCGCTGCAGCCGGTCGTCGCCGATGGCGGCGGCCGCGTTCAACCCTTCGTCGGCGTCACCGGGTTCGAGGAGCCCGCGTCCCTGCGCGTAATGGCCCCAGACGCCCGCGAAACAGTCGGCCTGCAATTCGAGGCGGACCGACAGCGCGTTCGACTGGCGATCGTCCGCGCGCGAGCGGGCCGCCGTCACCGATTCAGAGATGCCAAGCAGGTTCTGCACGTGATGGCCGACTTCGTGCGCGACGACGTAGGCCTGCGCGAAGTCGCCGGGCGCGCCGAACCGTTCGTCCAGTTCACGGAAGAAGCTGAGGTCGAGATAGACCTTCCGATCCGCGGGGCAGTAGAACGGCCCGACCTCGGAGCGGCCGACGCCGCACGCCGACTGGGTGGCGTCGTTGAACAGCACCAGCACGGGCGGCACGTAGGCCCGGCCCTGCTTCTGGAGCACGTCGCGCCACGTGTCCTCGGTATCAGCCAGGACGACCGAGATGAACTGCGCCTGCGGGTCCTTGTCGCGTACGCCCGTGGTGCCGACCGTCTGATCTTCGGGCGCGCTCGTCGTCATGTTGATGAGTTGAAGCGGATTGGTACCGGTGAGCCACGAAATAAGCAGCAGCAGAAGCAGCCCGCCGATGCCTCCGCCGAAGGGGAGACCGAGACGCATGCCACCCATCCCGCGGCGATCCTCGATGTTTCCGCTCTCGCGCCGTCCTTCCCACTGCATTGCGCCGTTCCTCCGCGGTGGGTCAATGCACGCGGAATACCGCCTGAACAGCTCAGCTATGATTCGAAGCTCATGGACCTCGGCCTCAAGGACAAAGTGGCGATCGTCACGGGCTCGAGCCGCGGGCTCGGCCTTGCGAGCGCGCGCGCGCTCGCCGCGGAAGGGTGCCTCGTCTGCGTGTGCGCGCGGACCGAATCGACGCTCGAGCGGGCGCGGCTCGACGTGGCCACACGAGCGGTCGGGGAGGAACGCGTCATCGCGGTGGCCGCGGACGTCAGCACGCCGGAAGGCGTGAGGGCGGTCGTCGACCGGACGGTGGCCGCGTTTGGCGGCATCGACATCCTCGTCAACAACGTCGGGCTCGCCCGCGGCGCCACGCTGATCGACACGAGCGACGCCGAATGGCAGGAAGCGTTCGACCAGACACTGTTCCCCGCGATCCGCGCGTCGCGCCTGGCCGTACCTCACATGAAACAGCGCGGCGGCGGCGCCATCGTGATCATCGCGTCGGTGTTCGGCCGCGAGGCGGGCGGACGCATGACGTACAACGCGGTGAAGGCGGCCGAGATCAGCCTGGGGAAATCGCTGGCGCAGCAGCTGGCCTCGTCCAACATCCGCGTCAACAGCGTGTCGCCCGGGTCGATTCTGTTCGAAGGCGGATCCTGGTGGAAGCGTCAGCAGGAGAACCCCGCTGCCATCGCGGAGTTCGTCGAGCGCGAGCTGCCGTTCGGGCGGTTCGGCACGCCGGAGGAAGTCGCCGACGTCGTCGCGTTTCTCTCGTCGCCGCGTGCCAGCTGGATCAGCGGCACGTCGGTCGTGGTGGACGGCTGTCAGAGCCGCGCGTTCTGAATCAGCTCTGCACCCAGAGCTTCGGCTTCCCCGTCCCGTCGTCGGTTCCCTTGATGTACCAGTTCTTGCCCAATGGATCGTGATCCATCGTGGTGACGAAGTCGAAGGGCGCCTGGAACTCGATGTAATCGAAACCGGTATCGGATGCGACGAGCTGATGCCACTCGCCGGCAGGGATGAGCACGAGGCTCCCCGAACCGACGGGCAGTGTGCCCGTATCGTGCTTCACTTCGCCCACGCCCTTTTCGATCAGGTAGAAGTGCTCCGGCGTGACCGAGCTGGTATTCGAGGCGCGGTGCACGTGCCGGGGAGAATGACCGCGCGGTGCGTAGTACATCCGACCGAGCTGGAGGTCCCACGAACCCGACAACCCCGTTTCCTTGTTGACCCAGAAGGTCCGCTCCCGGATGCCCTTCTCGTCAATCAACGATCTGAGGCGTGCCTCCTCGAAAAAGTACCCTGATGGCGCGGCGGCGCTCGTGGCTTTCCCGGTGTGCTTCGGGACGGTGACCACCAGCAGCGTCAGGGGAGTTGCCGACGCGCTGACGGTCGCCTCTTCCGACGGTTCCAGATAGACGCCGGATCGCCGTTGCGCGGTGTGATCGGCGGTGGCGCCTGCCCTCACGTGGATGATCCGGGCATCGTTTCCTTCCAGGACGTAGACAATCTGGGTCCTGTCGCTGGCGGCAACGCGATAGGCCTTGCCCGGATCGATCTCCCTGATGGCCACGTGCGCCCTCGTTCCATCCTCTGACGGGTCCAGCACGTGCCTCACGTGCCCTTCCGGAACGCGCGTCCTCGGCCGGCTCTCGATGTCGATCACCTTGATCATGGCCCGCTGATGATAAATCACCTGCTTCGCCGGACGCGCAGGACAAGGACGCAAAGAAGGAAGCCACAAAGAGCACGAAGAGCACAAAGGGTAGGCATACGGCCACAAAGATCTTGATAGACAGTCGCCGGAGCCGCCGAAGGCGGCTATCGCGCGAGGCCACCCCGCGCGGAACAAGCCGCATGGATCGTGGCGCGGTTTGTTCCGCGTGGCGTGCCCTCGCTCGTTGTCGGCCTGCGTAGCAGGCCGACCCGGCGACTACGTCTTTGTGCTCTTACCCTTTGTGCCCTTCGTGAGCTTTGTGGCTCCACGTCTTCGTGCACTTGTCCGATCTATCGCAATTTGAAGGCGACGGTGATTGTCATCACGACCGGCACGGGCTGGCCGTTGAGCAGCGTCGGCGTGAACCGCCACTGCCGCACCGCCTCGATCGCCGCGTCGTCGAGCAGAGCCTGCGGCCGCAGCACGCGGACGTCGCGCACGGATCCATCCTCGGCGATCACCGCTTCGAGAATGACGATCCCTTCGACGCGAGCGGCTCGCGCCAGGGGCGGATAGACCGGCGCCACATCGGCGACCTTCCGCGGCGGCTTGATGTCGCCGCCAATGTGCACGATGGGCGGTGGTGGTGGGGGCGGTGGCGTCGGCGGAGCCGCGTCAACGAAGCCGCAGCCGTTGCAGTCGCCGAAGCTGACGATGCCGCCATCGACTGGTGGTGCGTCGCGTACCGGCTCGATGGCGGGTTCCGGTTTGATGCCCTGTGGCGCGGTCAGCGGCGCGGCATCCGCGCGCGGCGGCGAGGTCGGCGGCGTCGTCCTGCGAGGCGCCGGCGGTGGTGGCGGCGGTGGAGTGACCGGCACGACCTGGACGAACTCCGTCGCCGTCCGCGGCGCGGGCAACTCGTCGGTCGCCAGCAGGGGAGCGATGATCGCGGCGCACACCGCAATCGCGTGCGCGACGATCGAAAAGGCAATCGTGTAGGGTCGCATGGGCCTCCTCACGCTGTGGGAGGCCGCGCCGGCGTGGCCTGTTGAAGGATTGGACCCCGTGACGGTGCGGATGTTCCCGTTGGCGGGTCCGCGGCGCGTTGGATTCAGTCCGCGCCGCGGGACCCGCCCCACGTCCGGCCTGGTCCCGCAGTGCGGACTCAGTCCATCGCGCTGCGGACCCGGCGACCGAACGTGAAGTAATAGACAGGAACGCCCGCGAGCACGATGCCGAGCGTGACGCTCGTCCACACAGGATCGCCGATGAGCGCGCTCACGACGAGATAGACACACGCGGCGATGAAAATCGCGGGCACGACGGGATAGCCCGGAACGCGGTACGGCCGCGACAGGTCCGCGCGACGGCGCAGGCGGTACAGGCCGGCCACCGCGAGGCCGTAGAAGGGCCAGACCGCCAGCACGAACGTGTCCGCGATCTGCTCGAACGTACCCGTCACCACGAACACGATGCCGAGCAGCGCGCTGAAGAGAATCGAGACGTACGGCGTGCGATACGTGGGGTGCACGCGGCCGAGCGTCTGGAAGAACAGGCCGTCTTCCGCGGCCGCATAGAAGATGCGCGGAGCCCCGAGCAGGTCCGAGTTCACCGCGCCGAAGGTCGAGATGGCCACCACGATCGACACGAAGCTCGCGCCCGTGCGTCCGACGAGCGCGGCCATCGTGTCCGCCGCGATGAGCGGCGACTTCGCCACCTGGTCGATCGGCAGCACGTAGAGATACGCCGCGTTCGTCGTCAGGTAGATCGCGACAATCGCGAGCGTGCCGAAGATGATCGCGCGCGGCAGCGTCCGTTCCGGGTCGCGCACTTCGCCGGCGAGAAACGAGAGATCCGCGAAGCCGTCGTAGGCCCACAGCACCGAGATGAACGCCAGCCCGAACAGTCCCGTCTGAACCGGCGCCTGGCCGAAGGCAAAGTGTGCCGCCGACGCCGACGCGTCGCCGCGGCTGCCGACGACGAGTGCGGCCAACCCGATGAGCGCGAGCGCCGCAAACTTTGCCGCGCTCGTCAGGCCGGTCATCAGCGCGCCCGTCTGAACGCCGCGCACGTTCGCCACCGTCGCCACGATGATGCCGCCGACGGCGCAGGCATCGGCCGCGCCGGGATGGAGCACCGGGTCGTAGCCGAACGATCGCAGGAAGTACTCGCCGAAGACGGTGGCGATGCCGCTCAGGCCCGCCGCGCGAATCAAGACGAGCTCCGACCAGGTGAAGACGAACGCGGTCGGGCGCCCCCACCCCTCGCGCAGAAACACATAGAGGCCGCCGGCCTTCGGCAGCGACGCCGCCAGCTCCGCAATCGACAGCGCGCCGCACAGCGTCACGATGCCGCCGAGGGTCCAGACCGCCAGCATCGTCAGTGGGTCGGGGACGCGCGCGGCAATCTGCGCGGGCGTTCGGAAGATGCCCGAACCGATCGTCATCCCGATGACGAACCCGATGGAGCTCCAGAAGCCGAGCCGGCGGCTCAACTGGTGACGTGGAGGCGCAGAAGTGGCGACGGCCATTTACGGCATACAGCCTACGCGAAGACGGGCACAGGTCATGCTCCAGTCTCCTGTTCGGGCCGACTTGAAGGTCGGCGTCTACGTACGCGACGTAGAGGCGGACGTTCAGGTCCGCCTTAGAGAGGAGACACACCGTGGCTGTTGCAGCGATGAATTACCACGAACGCGTGAATGTCGGCCGGGTCGAGCGCTGGTTGTCGATGGCTGCGGGAGGCGCGCTCGCGGCGTACGCGCTCAAGCGCCGGCAGGTGCCCGGCGGAGCGGCCGCGATTGCCGGCGCTGCGCTGCTGTATCGCGGCGCGACAGGGCACTGCGATGTCTATCAGGCGCTCGGCATCAATCGATCGGACGCACGAAACAGCGGCGGCTACGGCACGGGCGTCATCGCGGATCGCGGGTCCGACACGCGCACCCAGCTCGGCGGAAACCGCGGGATTCACGTGGAAGAGTCGGTGACGATCAACCGGCCGCTCGGCGACCTCTACCGGTTCTGGCGCGACTTCGAAAACCTGCCGAAGTTCATGAACCACCTCGAGTCCGTCGCGATGCGCGACGAGGGCGTCTCGCACTGGGTGGCGAAAGGGCCGGCCGGGATGCGCGTCGAATGGGACGCCCGCATCATCAACGAGGTGTCGAACAAGGTGATCGGCTGGCAGTCGCTCGAGGGGTCGACCATCTCCACCGCCGGATCGGTGAACTTCGACCAGGACCCGCACGGGACACGCGTCACCGTGAACCTGCAGTACAACCCGCCGGGCGGGCGGCTTGGCGCGGCCGTCGCGAAACTCTTCGGCGAGGAGCCGAACCAGACGATTCGCGAAGACCTGCGCCGCTTCAAGCAGCTGATGGAAACGGGCGAGATTCCGACCACTCAGGGCCAGCACTCCGGTCGCCGGATGTGAAGCAACGTTCGCAGGGCTGCGACATCCTCGGCCACGAGTTCATGGGAATCGTCGAGGATTGATCGGGTAAAATCGTGCGCTAAGTCTCGTAGAGGCCGACCTTTAGGTCGGCCCTTCGCTCAAGGAGAACCATGGCGCGCACGATTTCCGCAGTGGCGCTGTTGACGTTCGCGTTGACGGCGGCGATTTCGCTGGCCACGCTCAACGCCCAGGGCGGCCTCGGCCCGCAGGGTGGCCCGACCAACCGGAACACGACCCCGCCGCCGGGCGTCACGCCGCTCCCCGTCGATCTGTTCACCAGCAAGAATTTCTATCTCGACGAGAGGTACTGGCTGGACAAGCGCTACGCCCGCTGCAACACGCCGCGGGCGTTGACGGACATGGTGCGCGACCAGCGCTTCGGCGCGTGGGGCGACTGCAACCTCGATCGTGCCGGCGACAAGATCGTCAGCCCGTATCCATACAAGACCGCAGCGGAGCATTACAACGCGCTGCTCGCGGAAGCGAAGAAGGCCGGCGGCCCCACGAAACATACGCGCGCCACGCTGCCGAACTGGGACGGCCATTACCGCCGCCTGCAGCCGGAAGAGCAGTGGATCTGGGGGCGCAACCTGCAGACCGCGACGATGCTGTCGCTGCTGACGCCGGAATACCGCAAGCGCATGGTGCAGCAGAACTATCACGAGGTGGTCAACAACGCGCCGCAGTGGATGGCGTCGTTCTGCTACCCGGAAGGCTTCATGCGGTGGTGGGCGGAAGCGTCGCTCGGCGGCGACATCGAGGTGATGATGACGCCCGACCAGGTGCAGTTCCTGAGCGGCATCGCGGACAACTTCCTGCGCCGCGTGCTGGTCGGACGGACGCACGTGTTCCAGGTGCCGCAGTGGTACGGCGAGACGGTCGGCTTCTGGAACGGCACCACGCTGGTCGCCTGGACCGCGAACGTGCAGGGCTGGACGCTGTCGCACTCGATGTTCGAGTACAGCAGCAGCATGGAAACCATCGAGGTGTTCACGCCAAGCGCCGACGGCAGGACCATCACCGTCGACACGACCTTCTACGATCCGGAGGCGTTCACCCGTCCCCTGCACACGGTGACCCCGTGGCAGCAGCGCTCGCCGCTCGGCGATCCTGACTGGCGGTTCAACTTCGTCGAGTGCCGGGTGCAGAGCACGATCGTCAACGGTCCCGAAGGCAAGCCGACCGAGTTGATTCCGGGCGAGCCGGGCTTCATCGATTATTTCGGCCGCCCGTGGGCGCAGAACTGGGAAGAACATTTCGAAAAGGACTGGGTTAAATCCGGGAAGTAGGTCGGGACCCGGCACGCGAGGAGGTCATTGGTGAGGAAGCTATTACTGGGATTCATCGCGTCGGTGTTCATGGCGGCACCGGCGCTGGCACATCATTCGTTTGCCATGTACGACCAGACGGTAACCAAGATGCTCTCAGGGAAGCTGACGCGCTACGTTCCCGGCGCCAACCACGCGCAGCTGCTCTTCGTCGTGGTGGACAACGACGGCAACCCGCTGATGAAGAACGGCAAGCCGATGCAGTTCGGCGTCGAGACCGGCTCGGCGATCGCGATGGCGCGCAACGGCGTCACCGTGAAGACGATGGCCGAAGGCACGTTCATCACCGTGCGCTTCTACCCGCTCCGCGACGGCCGCGACTTCGGCGCGCTCGCGGGGATGCTGGTCTCGTGCGGCAAGACGATGCCGAAGGGGGGCTGCACGGCGGAATCGGGTCAGCGGCTGATCGGCGAATCGTTCAACGCGCAGTAATCATCGGCCCAGGCTACATCTCGTTATTCTCTTCAGCACCTCGATAGGTGGCGGCCGTCAGCGGCGCTGACGGCCCCGCCAGCTCCGATTCGCTCTCCCGCCCCTCTCTCGCCACATCGCCGCTGCGCGTCGACGGTCCCGGCAGCAGCTGGTTGATGAGCGCCATCGCGTCCGCAAACAGCTCCGGCGCGGCGTTGCGCGCCAGCACCGCCAGCTTCGCCTGCATCGTGATGACCAATTCGGCGTCGCCGTGGCGGCACGCGCGGATGATCTGCCTGGCCGCGCGCTCGGGCGAGATGCTCGCGAGCGGCAGCGAATCGGAGATGGCGAACCATGCGTATTCCTGCGGCCGCTGCCCCTTGAACATCGCGTTCACAGGCGAGCCCGTCCGCATCAAGCCGGGGAACACCGTCGTCACGACGATGTTCTGGCGCGCCAGCTCGGTGCGCAGGCCCTCCGAGAGTCCCGCCAGCGCGAACTTGCTGGCGGAGTAGGGCACCAGGTGCGGCACGCTGATCTTGCCGCCGATCGACGAGATGTTCACGATGCGGCCGGCGCCGGCGCGGCGCATGTGCGGCATCGCGGCGATCATCGTGTAGAGCGGACCCCAGAAATGCGTGAGCATCGCGTCTTCGTAGTCGGCAATCTTCATGTGATCGATCGGACCGACCTGGATGATGCCGGCGTTGTTGATGAGGACGTCGACGGTGCCGAAGCGCTCGACGGCCATCGCGATGGCGCGCTCGGCCTGGTAGCGCGCGCGGACGTCGGCTGGCGCCGCGAGGATTTCCGCGAACGGCTGGTGCGCCTGGATGTCGTCGATCGCGCGCTGCAGCTCCATTTCGTCTCGCGCGACGAGGGTCAGCTTCGCGCCCTCTTCGGCGAGCTGGCGCGCCATGACGAGTCCGAGGCCGCGCGACCCGCCGGTGATGAGGACCGACTTGCCGGCAAACTCGTACGGGTCGCGGCGCCGCCACATCCGTGCCGCGAGGACGACCCCGGCGCCCACGGCGGTCACGGCAAGCAGCCGTTTCTGCTGTTCGGTGATGGCCATGCCGTCCGCGCTCGCAATGCCGGTGCCTGTCAGTGGGCAGTAGGCAGCGGGCAGCGGGCAGTGCACTTTCGCCGTTTGTTTGTTACCATCTCCCCGGTCATGCTGCCGGTCAGGCGAACGGATTCTGCTCCCGATCAGAGGCTGCAGGCCGTCGTCGATCGCCTCACTGGCGGCCTTTCCGACCGTCCTGACCGCCCCGACGCGTGGGTGACGGCGGTGCGGCGCATGCCGGCGCGTGCCGCCCGGTTCGCGCCGTTC
>DASQAX010000098.1:0-17129 GCA_035635535.1 Vicinamibacterales bacterium
ATCTCGGCGTCCAGCAATGTCCCGCGCCGCCTGGATGGCAGCTGCTGCTCGTCTCGTCTGACGCCAACACGTGGGTGGACATCCGTGGCGCGAACCTCGCGTGGTCGGGGGAACGGCCGATCGTCTACGAGATGCCGATCGGCAACTTTCCAAGCGTCGACACGGCGACCAGCGTGGAGTGGCGGCGCGACGGCACGGGCATGCTCACCTCCGTCATCGTTCGCGTGACCGCGCAGGATCGGGAAAGCCTGACGACGCAGCAGTCGCGGCTGTTCGTGGCGCGCGTGACGCCGACCACCATTTGTGTGATCGGCCGGGCCGCCACCGCGGCCGAAGCGCGTGCGCTCGCGGACGGCACTCGCGGCTGCTGAGGCATCGGTCGAGCCCACTCATTTGCCGTGAGATTGAGCAGACGGCGTCGTTGCACAGGAATCGAGCGTTCGAACTGCCCGCCCGGCGCGTTTTCCTTGTGGGGCGGGTAAGATGCCGTTCCCAACCCCCGGCGACACAAGCGAAGACGCCAGTGCATTCCCGCACGCGGCCCGGTGACGTGTGCAGGAGGAGGCCTTGTGAGCCCATTGACCACGGTCGGGATGCTCCACGACGAGTACGAGAAGCAGTTCGGCACGGCGCTCGAAACCGCGGTCGATCGCACCGAGCCGCTGTCGACCGAGCTGCTGCGGCAGAAAGGGCGCGTCGGTCTCGCGTTCTCCGGCGGCGGCATTCGCAGCGCGACGTTCTCGCTCGGCGTCGTGCAGGCGCTCGCGCGCCTTGGCCTGCTCACCTCGTTTCATTACCTGTCCACGGTGTCGGGCGGCGGCTACATCGGCTCATGGCTGTCGGCGTGGGCCTATCGCCACCCCCGCGGGATGAGCGGCGTGATGCACGACCTGGCGCCGGACTCGGCCGCCCAGGCGCGTCACGAGCCCGAGGAGCTCACGCACCTCCGCCGCTACAGCAATTACCTGACGCCGCGCACCGGCTTCATGTCCGCCGACACGTGGGCGGTGATCGCCACCTACGTCCGCAACCTGCTCGTCAACTGGCTCGTGCTGGTCCCGTATTTCGCGCTGGCCCTGCTGGTGCCGATGCTCGCGGACGACCTGCTGCCGATCATCCCCGCGACGAGCGCGTCGCTGACCGTCTTCACCTTCATCGGCGGCGTCTGCCTGATCTTTTCGATCGCGGCGATTGGCGCGAGCCTGCCGAGCGTCAACCCGCCGGACACGGCCCGCACGTTTGGGATCCTGCGCGCGCAGACGAGGAAGGCATTCTTCTTCAAGATCGTGCTGCCGCTGCTCGCCGGCGGCTCCGCGCTGGCGTGCGCGTGGTTCATCTACGACGGCCCGAAGGGCGCCGGCAACGAGGCGCTGCTCGCGACATGGCTGCAGGACCGTCCACGCTGGCTGATGCTGACGCTGCTCGGCGTGCTCGCGCACGTCGCGGCGCTCTCGGTCTACTACCTCAATGCCAGCTCGCTCGAGCGCGCGATCGCCGACTGGCGGATTCGGCAGGCGACCTCGACCACCGTGCTCTCCCGCGAGCTGTTCGCGGTGGTGGCGTCGGGCGCACTCGGCGGCTGGTGCGCCTGGCTTGCCACCGAGATCCTGCAGGAGGTGTCGCAGGCGATGCAGCCGGCATGGACCGTTGACGACTCGGTCCACCTGTACGTGGTCTGCGCGGTTCCCGCGGTGCTCGCCAGTTTCCTGATGGCGATGACGCTGTACGCCGCGCTGGCCAGCCGGGTGCTCGACGACGAGGACCGCGAGTGGTTCGCGCGCGCGGGCGGCTGGATCTCCGCGTGCGCGCTCGGGTGGGCGGCGATCACCGCGGTCTCGCTGCTCGGACCCGGCCTCCTGATGACAGGCGTCTGGCCGAACGCCCGCCTGACGATGACCTCCATCGGCGGCCTGTCCGGGGTGCTCACGATGTGGCTCGGCCGCAGCCCTAGCACCAACGCGATGTCGGACGCCCCGGTCCCGCGATCCCCGCTGCAGCTGGTGGCGGAATGGGCCCTGAAACTGGCGGCGCCGCTCTTCGCGCTCACGCTCGCGCTGCTGCTGGCGACCGGCGTGCACTGGCTGCACGCGCTGCTGGTGAGCTATGGCGGCATTCGCGCGGCGATTCCGTCGTTCATCCTCGTCGCCGGCTGCCTCGTGACCATCGCGGGCGTGCTCACGACCGTGAACGTCAACGTGTTCTCGCTGCACGGCATGTACCGCGAACGGCTGATTCGGGCGTATCTCGGCGCCTCCCGATCGCGCTCGCGGCAGCCGGACAGCTTCACCGGTTTCGACCCGAAGGACAACGTGCCGCTCGCCTACCTGGCGCCGCCGTTCTTCAGCGTCGAGGAGTGGCCGCTCGTCCACGCGATCGCAACCGCGCTCAAGGACCCGTCTGGCTCGCTCGAGCGCGTCAAGGTCGACGGGATCGATGGCAGGCTCGTCGATCAGGCCGTTGATGTGCGCGAGTGGACACCGGCGGCGGTCCAGGACATGGTGCATCGCTTCAACGACGTCCTCGTGGCGTCGAAGCGGCGCACGGCGCAGCGCGCCGACTGGGAGACGCTCGTGACGCGGCAACTCGCGGACGGCACGTTCGGCGTCCACCAATGGTGGGACGTCGTTCAGATTGCGCGGGCGCTGAAAGCCGACTCTGACCTTGGCGACACGGTCTTCAGCCGCGACCCCAGCTGGGCGAGGGAAGTGTTGGCGGTGCCAGTCTGGAGCGCGGCGCGTGCCCGGGATCTGACGTTCCGGTTGAACAGGATCGTCGAGTCGGTTGCGCCGTCAGCGTCGATGCCGACCGTCGCCGCGGCGTCGGCCATCGGGCGCAGCGGCACGATTGTCGCGACGCTGGCGTCGGGCCCGCCCTCGTCTTCCGGACGCGGGACGCTCTACAGGGAGCTGCGCGACCTCGTTCCCGAGACACCGCGGCGGCCGCTGCCCATTGTCAACACCGCCATCAATCTCGTCGCCGGCACCGACCTGGCGTGGCAGGAGCGGCAGGCCGACTCCTTCGCGCTGACGGCGCTGCACGGCGGCAGCCCCAGCGTCGGGTATCGCGGCATGGCGGGTACCGAGGACGATCCGCGCGGGTACGGCGGACGGTTCGGCGTGTCGCTGGGCACCGCGATCACCGTCTCGGGCGCCGCGGCGAATCCGAACATGGGGTATCACTCGTCGCCCATCGTCACGCTGCTGCTGACGCTCTTCAACGCGCGGCTCGGATCGTGGCTCGGCAATCCGCGGTACGACGCGCGGTTCAACCACTCGTGCCCGCACGGTCGCGTGCTGCCGATGGCGCTGCACGAGGCGTTCGGCTTCACCGACGCGAAGGGCGACTACGTGAACCTGTCGGATGGCGGCCACTTCGAGAACCTCGGGCTGTACGAGCTCGTGCGCCGCGGCTGTTCGCACGTGCTGGTGATCGATGCCGGCTGCGACGAGAACTACGCGTTCGAGGATCTCGGCAATGCGGTGCGGAAGATCCGGGTGGACCTCGGCATCAGCATCACGTTCCGCGGATTTCACGTCGGTCCCGAGCAGCCGTCCGCGTCGAACGGCACCTCGCGCCTCGTGTCGGGGTCGGGACGCTACGTGGCGATTGGTGAGATTCAGTACTCGCGGCGCGACCCGGCGCTCGAAGACGGCAAGCTCCTGTACGTGAAGCCGGCGATCTTCGCCCACGACGAGCCGATCGACGTGCGGAACTACGGGCGGACGAACCCGAAGTACCCGCACGAGCCGACGACCGATCAGTGGTTCAGCGAATCGCAGTTCGAGAGCTATCGCGCGCTGGGGGAACACATCCTGTGGACCGTGTCGGGCACGACCGGCGCCCAGGCGGCGCCGGCCAGCATCGCGGAACTGTTCAACCGCGCCGAGGCGTATCTCGAGAGAGCGTGAGGCCTCAGCGATCGGTCGGTCTCGGTACGTCCTGGCCGGAGGTGGCCACCGGCACCACGGCCGGGAACTTCTCGAAGATCTTCGTCACCTCTTTGTTCACCCGCTTGTCGCGGTGCGATGCCGACGCCATCGGATGGACGTGCCGTTCGGCCATGCCGCGCCAGATCAACTGGCCCGTCGCCGCATTCTCGAAGTCCACGATCAGCGTTCCGGTGATCCGTTCCTCCGTGTACCACGTGCCACCGCCGTACCAGGGTCCCCAGCCCGTGTAATACGGGCCCCAGCCCCACCCGTAGCCGTAGCCCAGCCCCCAATCGACGGGCGCGTAGGTCTCGTACTCGGTCTTGAACGCCCGTCGTGTCGTGACGTACATGTCCGGGTGCGCATTATCGCGGCGCAGGCCCCTGGCTTCGAGCTGCGCGGCGATGGCGGCGTGCGTGCGCTGCTCGACGAAGGGACTGTCGTACGCGGTGGTCGACTCGGTCCTGTTGTCATCCGGGACGTCCCGGATTGCGAACGTCCTGATGCCCGAGAAGTTCGCGGTGCCGAAGTCGTAGGTGACTTTCTGAGCGAACGCTGACGCGGGCAGCAACGTCGCGACCGCAAGGCCGATCAATATCCGATGCATTCTTCTGTTCATGGTGCCTCCACATGGCGACCAGTGTCTGGGGCAATGAGGGGCAAGAAGCCTGCCTCGATGTCCCCGGCAACATGGGGCCGGATTCACGCGCGCGATGCCGCATCAGCTGACGATCGCGTGGAAATCTTTCGCGACACCAGCCGAAATCCCGCAGCTCGACGCGTGCGTTGGCGGAGGGCTCGCAAAATTCGCTGGTGAGATCGCGGTCGTCTGCTGGCAGGATTCGTGCGCCTTATCGTGCGCTCGAGAGCGTCGAGTACATGTGATTTCGCCCGAGGGGACGTGTCTCAGGGATTTCGCGGCCGCGCGAAAAGGCGTTACCATCTCGCCATCCTTATGAAAGGAGGATGGCCAACGTGAGCAAAGAGCAACTCCTCGACCAGGTCGCCACGACCCGTCGCCGATTCCTGCAGCGAATCGTCGGCGGCGGCGCGCTGCTGCTCGCCATTCCCGCGTCGACGATTGTCAGCGCCGCGCCGCAGGACGATCAGGGCAAAGGCGACGGCAAGGGCAAGGGAAAGGGCAAGGGAAAGGGAAAGGGCAAAGGGAAGGGCAAAGGCGACGGCAAAGGCGACGGCAAAGGCGATGGCAAGGGCAAGGGAAAGGGAAAAGGTAAGGGCAAGGGAGACAATCCGCAGCAGTAGAGACGCGGGACCGTTCATATATCGAGGCTTCCTTTAGTCGGTTGCCGGGAGCGCAGGGCATCGTGCTCCCGGCGGCTTTCCTCCATGAGCTCCGACGCACTCCTCCTCAGAAATCCATTCGTCGCGCTCGCCCCTACCGATGACGGCTACCTGGCCTACGACGTCGCGCGCAACCGGCTTCATCGCCTGAACCCGTCCGCCGCGCTCATCATCGAGCTGTGTGACGGGACGCGTTCCGCGGCGTCGCTCGTCGACGATCTCGCCCCGCTGCTCGACGACGCGCGGGGCGGCTGCATGCGCTGGATTGAAGGCGCAATCGAGGACGACCTGCTGAAACCGCTGGCGCCCGGCGCGTCCGGTCCGGCTGCGCCGGATGCCGGTTATTTTTCGTCCCGGGCGTCACAGCTGCGCAGCGAGGGGCACGTGCTCGCCGCGTTCGTCTGCCAGCACTACGCGACGCTGCAGATGGTGGATGCCGCGGATCAGTGGGCGGCGCTTGGCGACCTCGCGCACATCATCGGCCGGCGCGAGGACGCCCGCGACGCCTACGAGCGCTACCTGGCGCTCTCGCCGGGAGACGCGGAAGTCGAGCACCTCCTCGTCTCGCTGCGTGGCGATCCGGCGCCGCCACGCGCGCCCGACGAGTGCATCGTGCAGCTGTATGCGCGGTTCGCGGAATTCTACGAGCGCAACATGGTCACGGACCTCGAGTACTGCGGACCGGAGGTGCTCGGACGGGCGCTGCACCGTGTGCTCGGGGCGACGGCGCAGCTCGACGTGCTGGAGCTCGGGTGCGGAACCGGCCTTGCCGGGCCGCATCTCCGCACGCTCGCACGGCGGCTGATCGGCATCGACCTGTCGCCGGACATGGCGACGCGCGCGAAGAAGACGACGTGCTATGACGCCGTGGAGGTGGCGGAGATCACCGAATGGCTGGGGCGCGGCGCCGGGCGCGACTTCGACGTCGTGGCTGCCTGCGACACGTTTATCTATTTCGGCGATCTGCGGCAGGTGCTGATGCCCGCGGCCGGCCGCCTTCGGCGCAGTGGGACGCTGGCGTTTACCGTCGAGCGTGGGGACACGGGATCATTCCGGCTCACGGATTCGGGCCGCTACGTCCACGGCGAATCGCATATTCGCGAAGCGGCGGACGCTGCGGGATTCGAGGTGGTCAGCGCGGAGAGCACCACGCTGCGGTACGAGTACGGCGATCCTGTCGCCGGCCTCGTCGTCGTGCTTCGCCGGACGTAGGCGTCAGGCGGTCTGGCGCGCCGCCTCAGGTACGGAAACCTCGGCGTCGATGGCCGCGATCAGCTGCTCGGCGGTGTACGGCTTCCGCAGGAACCTGACGACGGGCATCTCGAGGCACCGCGGATCGTGCGACGCGACGCCGGTGACGACGATCGTGGGAATCGTGCAGAGGCGCCAGTCGCGGCGCTGCCGTTTCATGAACTCCCAGCCGTCCATGATGGGCATCATCAGGTCCAGCAGGATGACGTCAGGGAGAGCGCCCTTGGCCATCGCCGCGAGCGCGTCGCGGCCGTTCTCCGCCTCGATGACGTCATAGCCCATCGACGAGAGCAGGGCGGCGACCGCCTCTCGCGCGAACTCGTGATCCTCGACGACGAGGACGACGGGTTTACGCGGACCGCCGACAGCTTCGCGGACACGCGTCGATCGATGGTGAACAGAAACGAGCGTACTCATAGGGCGGAGTGTCCGCTCGCAATTTCCTCACCACATCGCCGCGGTGCGCGCGGTCGCCGTTAAATGCAGTCAATGACGCGGGTTGGGCGTCGCTGCACACTCTCTCACTCGCGAGCGCGGTGATTCATCTCGGAACAGCGCGTTGCAGCCGACGGAACACCGCCCTTCGCGCCTGGGACGCTACAGCCGCGCCAGATAGGAGACCTTGAAGAAGAACGCGCGCGCGGTCGCGATGTACGGACGGCGCTCGACGCTCTCGAGCACCGAGCCGTACCCGACGTGCGCGACGGTGCCGGGCATGAGCTCGTACGACGCCAGGAAGTCACCGAGCAGCCGGCGGCGCATGCTGTCAAACTGCGCGATGCCGCGAAGAAAGAAGCGCGAGTTGAACTGATACGTGTTGCGCAGGTTGACGATGTGGACGCTGTAGACCTTCTCGCCGGTTGTCCGATCGAACTTCACGAAGTTATACGAGAGGTTGTGCGCGAGCTTTGCGCTCGGCTGCCAGTCGATTGACACGTTGCGCTCGCTTTGGATGCCGCCGAACGGCGCGGCCGGGTCGTAATAGATCGCGTCGGCGCGCTCGATGGTGCCCCGCACGTTCAGCCATCTGGTGAGCTGCGCGCCGCCGTCGGCGTGCGCGCGTCCGGTCGTGAAGCGCTGACCCGCGAACGTCTCGTGACCGCGCGAGTAGTCGAGGCGCAGGTTGCCTTGCCGCACGAAGTTGAAGCGGATGCCCGGCAGCAGCTGACTCTCGGTGCCGCCCTGCACGCGATCCCTGGCTGCCGTACTCCACACCATCGGCGCCACACGCTTGATCCAGGCGAACTGACCGGTCGGGTAGAACTGCACCTCCGCATAGTCCCAGGTTCTCGTCACGCCGACGCGATTCAGGAACGCCGTGTCCATCTGGAACCCGCGATCGAAGTGTTCAACATGGCTCATGAGCGTCAGCCGCCGCGTGTTGTACATCAGCTGCGTCTGGGCTCCGTTGCCCTGCGGCGGTTCGCCGCTGGCGGTCTGCGAATCGGAATGGAGAACCGCCGCGTTCCACGAGACGTTCGCTCCATGCCGGAACGACATGTCGGCCGCCGCGACGCGGTTGTGCTCGACACCGCGCTCCGTGTCGGTGACGAGCGCGCCGATGTACTGTCCGTTGCCGTAGTTCCGCAGCGCCCGTCCTATCGTGAACACCTTGTCGGCGCCGTCCGCCGGCGACGTATCCGACGCCGACAGCAGCGCAAACGTCTGGCGTCCCGCCGTGCCGGTCAGCTTCACTCCCGCGGCCGGATCGACGATGCGCCGCGTGTGGACCGCCGTCCGCATGGACGAGTCACCGCCGGTGCCCGCGAGGTTGAACAGCCCGAGACCTTCCATGAAAAACGGCCGCTTCTCGTCGAAGAAGACGGGAAACCGCTGGTTGACTTCCACCTGGAACGCGTCGCTTTCCACCTGGCTGAAGTCGGGATTGATCGTCGCGTCGAGCGTGATGGTGGACGTGAGCCCGTACTTGACGCTCGCGCCGAAATCGCCGTTCGACGAAGCCGCGCCCCACGATTGCGCCGCCTCCCTCGTCTGGTTCGTCGAGACCGTGGCGCTCGGTATCACTTCCAGCACGCGGGGCTGGCGCAGCTCGTCGAAGACGAGCGGCGCGTGCGATTCGAACACCCACTGCCCCGGCGCGATGGAGGGCCACGACCACGACACGCCCATCCGGCTGTTGTGCCGGAAGAACAGCACGCCCATGCGCACGTCCGAGCCGCCGCGAAAGCGGATGCTCTGCAACGGCAGGCGGATCTCGACGACGTAGCCGTCGTTGTCGACGCGGCCGGCGCTCTGCCAGACCCAGTCGGGCGACGAGTCCTCGTTCTTCCCCGTGTTCAGCGCATCGATCTGGATGCCGCTCGGGTTCACGAACATGTGGTACGCGACCTGCCCGGCGCGCGTGGAATCGAGGCTGAGCGCAATCCAGTCGTCGTTCCACGCGTTGTCGCGCCGCGTGATCGTCGTGCGGATCTTCGAGGGGTCGTCGTCGAAGCAGCGGAACGCGAAGTAGATGGCGTCGCGGTCGTACGCAATCCACACGCTCGTTCGCTGCTTCGCCGGCTCGCCACGCAGCGGGTTGTAGGAGACCCATGGCTCCAGGGGATACGGCTCGTGCGCCCAGGCCGCGTCATCCAGCACACCGTCCACCTTCGGCGACGTTGTCGCGCGCACCGCGTGGAGTTCCTGGCTGGTGACGCCCTGGGCGTTCGCAGACGCTGCGAACTGCGAAATGACGAGCATGCCAAGTGCGATTGGGATCAAGAATCGTCCTTGCACATTCGTATTACGGGCCGGGGTAGTCGACGGTTTCACCTGCTTGTCCCGAGCAAAATCGAGGCGCCGCATTCGCCGATGAAAACCGGGCCCGCAGCAAAAGGTTACAATCCGCTCGCCCCGAGCGAAGTCGAAGGGCGGTTGCATGCCATCCCGGCCGTTGATCGCGTCACTCGTGCTGCTCGTCACGGCGGCGGTGGGCCTCTCCGCCCAGAATCCACCTGCGGCCGAGCCCGGTGCCGTCGTGCTTCGGCCCGCCCGCGTCTTCGACGGCGAAACGATGCACGAGGGGTGGGCCGTGCGCGTGGCTGGCGAGCGGATCGAGGCCGCCGGTCCGGCCGCGAGCGTACCCGCCGCGAACGCGCGCGTGATCGATCTCGCGGGCCTCACGTTGACGCCAGGCCTCGTCGAAGGCCATTCGCACCTGCTGCTGCACCCGTACAACGAGGCGCAATGGGAATTCCAGGTCGCGCACGAGCCGCTCGCGCTGCGAACCGCGCGCGCGGTGAACCACCTGCGCGCGACGCTGCTCGCGGGCTTCACGACCGTTCGCGACCTCGGCACCGAGGGCGCGGGCTACGCCGACGTCGGGTTGCGGCAGGCAGTCGAGGACGGGATCGTGCCGGGGCCGCGCGTGCTCGCCTCGACGCGCGCCATCGTGGCAACCGGCGCGTACGATCCGAAGTTCGTTCCTGAGTGGAACGCGCCGCAGGGCGCCGAGGAAGCCGACGGCGTCGAATCGATCACGCGCGTCGTCAGCAGCCAGATCGGCAAGGGCGCCGACTGGATCAAGTTCTACGCGGACTATCGATGGGGCCCGGTCGCGGCCGCGCGCCCGACCTTCACGATCGAATCGCTGACGGCGGGCGTCCGCGCCGCGCACGCGAGCGGCACGCCGGTGGCCGCGCACGCGACGAGCGTCGAGGGGATGCGGAACGCGATCATGGCCGGCGTGGACACGATCGAGCATGGCGACGCCGGCACGCCCGAGATTTTCAAATTGATGGTTGAGCGCCACGTCGCGCTCTGCCCGACGCTGGCCGCCGGCGACGCGACCGCGCAGTATGCCGGGTGGAAGAAGGGCCAGCAGGCCGAGCCGGACGCGATCGTCCGCAAGCGCGCCAGCTTCAAGGCCGCGCTTGCCGCCGGCGTCACCATCCTCAGCGGCAGCGACGTCGGCGTCTTCACCCACGGCGACAACGCGCGCGAGCTCGAGCTGATGGTGAGCTACGGGATGCCGCCGGCCGATGCGCTGAAGAGCGCGACCTCAGTCGCCGCGCGCGTGCTGCGCATGGACACCCGCATTGGGTCGATCACGCCGGGCCTGCTCGCGGATATGGCCGCGTTCGACGGCGATCCCACGCGCGACATCTCCGCGCTTCATCGCGTACGGTTCGTGATGAAGGGCGGCAAGGTCTACTAGCCGCACCGCCGGGGAGTGCGTCCGCCGCGCGCCGCCTGGCGACGCACGGCGTGTCATCGCGCGCGAGGTCGATCAGTGCCCGACGGGCGTGAGCGCGTGCTCGAGGACGTAATTAGCGACTTTGGTGCCGAGCGCCTGTCCATCGTCCGTCGCGGACCGGAAATGAATGCCGGCAAAGATGCGGGCATTCTTCACTTCCTCGAGCGCCGTTGAAAAGCTCCGGAACGAACGGGTCACCCCAGGCATCAGATCGTTCTCGACCGTGAAACGGGTCCGGTCACCGAACTGGTCCGCAAGCACGGCTGCCGCGGCTCCGCTGACGCACGAATGTCCCGACGGGTATTCGGGATGCGCGGGCGTCGCAAACAGCGGCGTCCAGCCCCCCTCTTCCGTGGTCGCGGCATTTCCGTCCGTCGCGGCGAGCGGAATCGCGGTGACCGGCCGCCAGAAGACGTAGGTGTACTTCGCCTCCCAGCATCCAATCGCCGCGTCGGCCATGGCCAGGTTCAGCAGCGCGAGCAGCCGCGCATTGCCGAGGGTCGATGCGCGCCACTCGGATCGATCACCACGACCATCCTCCGAGTCGCCGTGACGATCCTCGGAGTCGCCGCGCTCGCGGCCGTCATCGGCGATGAGCGACCTCGCCACCGTGTTCCACATGAAGCTGCTTGTGCTCGCGGCCCAGAACCAGGCGAAGCGCGTCTGGTCGGCCGTCCGCACCAGGCTCGTCGCGCTGCCCATCGTCTTCGTCTCGTTGAAGTCCGCCGCGTAACGCGCGCTCGTCAGCGACGGCGGACCGGCGGGCCGGAACTGTGAAGGCGCGCTGATGACCCACGGCGTCATGTACGCGAACTGCGGCCCCGCGCCCGGCGCCAAGGCTGGCGGCGTCGGCCGCCACATCCCCACGGCGGTTCCGCCCACGAAGGCAGGCGGGGCCGGCGTGAAGCCGTCGGTACTGCGCCACGCGATGATGGCGTTGGCAACCGTCTCTCCCCACGCGGCGCCGGCCGCGATGGCGCCGGGAGACTGACGTGTCCCGAGCGCGGCCAGCGACACCGCGAGGCGCGCGTCGAAGACAGCCTTCTGTGCGGGGTATTGCTGGACGAGGGCCGTATACGCGGCCTTGGCCGCTGCCGCCTCCTGAGACGCACCCGCAGGACCCGCCGGCGGCACATGAACGGGCGTGTAGCGCCGAGCGATGCCGTTGACGGCATCGAAGACGGCCGCCTGGACGATGGCGGCGGGGCGGGTAGTGTTCACCCCCGAGGTGCCTGCAATCAGCGTTGCGCGGAACAGCATCTCGTTCCAGTTCAGGACTTCGTCGGCCCATGCCGGTGTGACGAGGGACACCGCGATGACGAGAGAGGCGAGGACTACGGTCCGCCTGTTCTTCATGGCGCCTCCTTGTGGCAACCAGTTCGAGGACGGTAACGAGGAGGGAAATTGGTTTTGGAGGGATGACCTGCGCCGCGATCCTACTGCAGCGAAGTACGCCGGCCGCTGGCGCTGCACGGAAATCGTGCAATACGGGCAAGCGTTACGTACGCGGACGGATCGAGGGGAGATCGACGCAAATCGGGGCGATCCGCATGAGGCAGAGGTACACTAATCGACAAGGTGGCCTTCCAATCCAGTCGAAACTCGCTTGACGACGTAATCGATGCTTATAAGCCCGGCATCGATGTCACCCTCATCGACGAGAACCTCCGGCGTTCGATCGAGGAGCGTCTCCGTTACTTACAGCGCCTCCTGGAATTCGCTGAGGAGCTCCGTCGCGCCGGGCGTGAGCTCACCACGAAGACGTGACGGATTTTGCCGCGCTCATTCGCAGACTGAGCAGCGCGAAAGTTGATTTCATTCTCATTGGCGGAGTCGCGGCGGTTGTTCACGGCGCCGCACGCCTGACCCGCGATGTCGACGTCGTCTATTCACGACAACCTGACAATCTGCGACGGATCTGCGAGGCGCTCGATCCGATCCATCCGTTCCTGCGTGGGGCGCCCCGAGATCTTCCGTTTCGCTTTGACGTGCCGACGATCGGCGCGGGCTTGAACTTCACTCTCACGACAGATGAAGGCGATCTGGACCTGCTCGGCGAAATGACAGGCGGAGGTACCTACGAGCAGCTGCGTCCTCACGCGGTGTCTGTCGAGGTGTATGGACAGGCGTGTTACTGCCTCAGTGTCGAGCAGTTGATTGCTGCTAAAAGAGCTGCTGGCAGGCCCCGAGACCTGGAAGCAATCGCCGAATTGGAAATCATTCGGGGGCGCCTGGCCGCCGCGAGGAAGCCGGTGGCGGATTAATCCGGCGACGCGATGCCTCCGCCCTCCATCACGTGACGTTCGTGATGAAGGGCGGATAGATCGACCAACTCGTTCGCGACGTCAGTCCTTGCGGTACATGCGCACCGTGATGTTGCGTACGCCGCCCGTGCGTCCGGGGGTCGTATCCATCGGCGCCGAGAACATCGCGACAAACGCATAGCCCACCGGCGGTTGATCCGTGCCGGTCAGGAACAACAGGGCGCCGGGAAAAAGACCGTCACCGGAATCGCCCTTTGGACCCTGCGGTCCTTGCGCGCCCGCTTGTCCTTGCGGCCCGCGCTCGCCTTGAGTCCCTTGCGATCCTTGCGCGCCCGGTTCTCCCTGTGGTCCGCGGTCGCCCTGGATCCCCTGCGATCCTTGCGCGCCTGGTTCGCCCTGCGGTCCGCGCTCGCCCTGGATCCCCTGTGGTCCTTCGGGCCCCTGCGGTCCCGGCGGGCCAACTGAACCCTCATCGACCACGGGCGGCAGGGGACTATTGGCGACGGAGATGTCGGTCACCTGGCCGCGCACGAGACCCTGGTAACCCGAGAACATGATGACGAATCCCGAAAGCTGGCTCCAATCGCCAAGATTCGGCGGCACGTTCGAGAGAAATGTGTTGCCGATGGCCGCGAGCGAGGTGCCGTCGAGTTGCCATGAAATGATTGGGACCGAGACGCCCGATACCACCTGGTTCGCGTAGCTGATGAACACATAGTTATCGGCCGCCGGCATTCCGTGATCGTTGACGAGTTCGATCAGGAACTGCACGTTCGAGGGGTCTGTCTGGAACCGGTGGCCCGCGATGTCCACCATGACGCCAGCGGGAGCGCCGTAATGCCAGTAGTCACCGACCGTCGGCAGCGATCCCGAATTGGGTGTGCTCAAGTTGAACGTATATGTGCCGTGAAACGGCGTCCCCTCGGCAATCTCGGGGAAGAAGGGACCGTCGTGCTGCGTGATTACGCCGTGGAACTCAAACGTGACGTCCTGGGCTGCGACCGGCGCTGCATACAGCGTCGCCGCCGCGGCCAGGCACACGTATGCCTGTCGAAACTTCATGGGGTCTCCGTCGAAGGGAACAAATCAGGGTAACGGCAGCACGGCTGACGTCAAGACCGCACGAAAAATTTGGTGTGCTGCCGCGTGCTACGGTGTGCGTGACGAGATGTACGCCGCCAGGTTCAGCATGTCGTCCTGCGTGAGGCCGACGACGACGGGAACCATCAGCGCGACCTCCTTGCCCGTGCGCGCGCCGTGCTTGAAGTCATAGAGCTGGCGCACCAGGTAGATCGGTGAGCGGCCTGCGAGCGCGGGCACGTTGCCGAGCCCCTTCAACTGCGGACCGTGACAGATGCCGCACGCGACGGTTTTCCCCTTGACGATCTTTCCGTTGACGACGTGATCGCCGCCGGTGGCCGCGAGCTCCTCGCCCTTCGCGATGCTCCCGTTCGGCACCCAGGCGACGAACCCGCTGTGCCCGTCGCGCAGCTCCGCCTTCTCCGCATCCTCGGGCAGCTCGATGATGCGCTGGCCGATCGGCTCTTTCTTCCCGTCCGTCGTCGCGAAGCGCATGTTGCCGGGACCGACGAACGTCGTCGGCACCGTGTCGGTCTCGACGATGCGCAGCCACGGCTTCGGCTTGAGCGACGCGTAGTAGTCCGCGGCCGTCCGCATCTCCTCCTCGGTGGCGGCCTTCGCGAGCGCGATCATGATGCTGTTGCCGACCGAGCTCTTGCGCCGGCCGTCACGGTACGCGTGCAGTTGCTCGACGATGTAATCGGCGGGAAGGCCGGCGACACCGGACGATTCCGGATGCCCGAGGCCGTTGGGCAGGTGGCACTGGCCGCACGCGCGCAGATCCGGCTTGCGGCCGTGCGCGACGACGTCGGGCATCGGCGGATGTTCGCCTGGGTACCAGTCGGGCGGCGCGAACGGATCGTTGATCTGCGTCACCGTGAACGCCGCGGTGCTTCCCTCGAGACGATGCGCCTTCCCGTCGTCCGGGGGCCGCTGCTGGCTCTGCGCCTGCGGGTAGGCCCACGGCGGAGGCGTCTCGCCGGCCTGGCCGCTGAGACGGATGCCGATGGCGCACGCGACGGCGAGAGTGAAGCAGAAGATTCGGTTCATCTATTTCGCCAGAGGATCCGGCCGCACCTGGAAGTGCGCCGCGAACGGCGTCGACCCCTTGCTGCCTTCCTTCAGCCACGGCGTGCGATCGCCCGCGGCGGCCCACAGGCCGCGGCCTTTCCATCCGGCGTTCGCATCGTCGATGCGTCCGTCGAGCCCCTTTGCGTAGAAGCCCATCGGATACGGCACGCGCAGGACGATCATCTTCCCGTCCTTCAGCGCAATCAGGCCGTCGTTCTCGTTGCCGGTCGAAATCGGCACGTCCGCGCCGAGTCCCGACGTGTTGTGCTGGTCCACCCAGCTGTAATAGCTCGCCTCGGCGCTGTTGTCGCCGATCCCTTCGAAGCCGGGGCCCGGGTACTTGTAGAACGTCCAGCCCTCGGGGCAGTGGTCGCCGGTCGCCTTCGGTCCACTGAGCGGGGCCTTGCACTTGCTCCGATCGAAGCTGCCAAGGTGGCCGCTCGCCAGCGAGACCCAGACGATGCCTTTCGAGTCGATGTCGCCGCCGCGCACGCCGAAGCCGGGCGCCGGCACGTTATAGATCTCGCTGATCGCGGTCTCCGACGGATTCTTGCCGAGGACGACGCGGACCACTGCGCCGGGATTGCCGCGGTACGAGCCCCAGATCGATCCGTCCACCGGGCTCGGCATGATCGCGTAGAAGCCGGCGTCGATGCGCTTGTCTTTCGTCGGATCGACGGGCTGACCGGGCTCGACGTACGCGTCGCGCTTTCCGTTGCCGTTGGTGTCGAGAATGAACGGCGTCCATCCCTGCGACTTCACGATGTCGCCGGTCTGGTCGTACATCTTCGTATTGATCCATCCCAGGACGTCGCCGCCGCCGCTGAACCAGACGGTATCGTTCGCGTCGAACCCGAATTGCGGATGGTGCGTCCCAAAACAGGTGTTGAGCGGCGAGTACTTGCCCGCCTTCGGATCCCACACCGCGGCCTGGCGCAGCGATTCCTTGATCGGGAAGACCTTCGCCGATGGATGATCCGAACCCGCCAGGCAATACGCGGGATTCTCACGTCCGCGGGTCGACGCCGCGAGCCAGACGCGCCCCTTCGCGTCCTCCATCGAGTTGTGGTTGTTGACCCGCGTATCCCAGATCTGCTCGTCGCCCCAGTACGCCGACGGCGCCATGGCCGTGACCGCCGCCGCGTGTCCCGGCCCGAGGCTCAACGGCATGTTGGGATCGAGCACGGTCGCGCGGAATATCGTCGCTGTGTTCTTCACCGGGTCGAGCACCGGCAGCATGTCCGTGCTGTATTCCGGCGAGCCGTACACCGGCCCGTACCCGTTCACGGTCGGCTTCCGCTTGTCGGTCGTGATCACGTCGTGCAGGTAATGCTTCTCGTCGCCAAGCCCCTGAAGCGTGACGACCACGTTGCGCTCGACGCCCTGCGGACGCGCCGGCTTGCTGCGCGGCAGCTCGCCCTTCGCGATGCGGTCGGTCCAGTCGCCGAGAAGCTGCGAGCCGAGCGGGCCGAGCGACAGCAGCTGCTGCGTCATCTGCTGTCCTGACTGGCCGGAGCTGACGCGTCGCATCCATGCCGCCGCCGGCGTCGGGAACTTGCCGAAGGCTTCGGGGACGGTGCGCGTCGCACGCTGACCGAGCTGATGGCAGCCGACGCAGCCGTTGTTCTTCATCTGGTTCAGCCAGGCGGTCTGCGTGATGTTCTTCGGAATCCTTCCCTCGCCGCCGAAGTCCGCGGCGCCGGGGACGTGCAGCATCGAGAACCAGTAGATGGCGGGGTAGTACTGCGCCGCCGCCGAGTCGTTCGGCGCGACCGTCGCCGTCAGGTTCACGATCTTCCCGGGCGGCGTCGTCGTCTTCGGACCGTCGACGAGGCCGTAGCCGCGGGCCCACACCGCGTAGTTGGCTTTCGGGAGATCGGGCACGACGAAGCGCCCGCGGTCGTCGGTGACGACCGCCTTGATGTAGCGGACCGGCAGGTCGCGCGTTTCCGCGATGACCCAGACGCCCGCCTCGGGTCCGCTGGCGCTGGTGACAACGCCGCCGATGTCGTCGTTGTCGATGGCGACAGCGGG
>DASQAX010000099.1:0-1620 GCA_035635535.1 Vicinamibacterales bacterium
TCCACCGAACACTCCTCAGAATCGTCTTCCGATCAACATCGAAGACGAAATGAAGCGTTCGTACATGGATTACGCGATGAGCGTAATCATCGGGCGCGCGCTGCCCGACATCCGCGACGGGCTGAAGCCCGCGCATCGCCGGGTGCTGTACGGCATGAAGACCATGGGCCTGTCGGCGACGCGCGGCTACCGCAAGTGCGCCAAGATCGTCGGCGAGGTGATGGGCAATTTCCATCCCCACGGCGACGCGTCGATCTACGACACGCTGGTCCGGCTCGCCCAGGACTTCAACATGCGGTCGCCGCTCATCGACGGCCAGGGGAACTTCGGATCGATCGACGGCGACCCGCCGGCGGCGATGCGATACACCGAGGCGCGGCTCGAGGCGCTCGGCGACGAGATGATGACGGATCTCGACAAGGAGACCGTCGATTTCGTTCCCAACTACGACGAGACGACGGAGGAACCCTCGGTCCTGCCGTCGCCCTTCCCGAATCTCCTGGTGAACGGGTCCGCCGGCATCGCCGTCGGCATGGCCACCAACATCCCCCCGCACAACATGCGCGAGGTGATCGACGCGGTGGTCTGGACGATCGAGGCGGCGCAGTCCGACGCGCCGCCGACGCTGTCCGAGAAGCAGCGAAAGCTGCTCGAGCTCGTTCCGGGCCCCGACTTCCCTACCGGCGGCTACATCCTCGGCCGGCAGGGCATTCAGCAGGCCTACCTGACCGGCCGCGGCAGCATCATCATGCGCGCCAGGGCGGAGATCGAGGTCTCCAAGAAAGGCGACCGGTCGTCGATCGTCATCGATGCGATCCCATACCAGGTCAACAAGGCGCGGCTGATCGAGCGTATCGCGGAGCTGGTGCGCGAGAAGACGATCGAAGGGATCTCCGACATCCGTGACGAGTCGGATCGCGACGGGATGCGCATCGCGATCGACCTGAAGCGCGGAGAAGTCGGCGACGTCATCCTCAACAACCTGTACAAGCACACCGCGCTGCAGAGCAGCTTCGGCATCATCATGCTCGCCATCGTCGGCGGGCGCCCGAAGGTCCTTTCGCTCGTCGAGCTGATCGACAACTTCGTCGAGTTCCGGCGCGAGATCGTCCGCCGGCGGACGGAGTTCGAGCTGCGCAAGGCGGAGGCGCGCCGCCACATCCTCGAAGGCCTGAAGATCGCGCTCGATCACCTGGATGCGGTGATCGCGTTGATTCGCGCCGCGAAAAATCCCGGCGAGGCGCGCGAGGGCCTCATCACGCAGTTCACCCTGTCGCAGATCCAGGCGCAGGCCATCCTGGACATGCAGCTGCAGCGGCTGACGGGGCTGGAGCGTCAGAAGATCCTCGACGAGCTCGCCGAGCTCGTGAAGCTGATCGAACGGCTGCTGGCGATTCTCTCGAGCGACCGGCTCGTGATGCAGATCGTCGTCCAGGAGCTGCGGAGGGTCCAGGAGAAGTACAGCGATCCGCGGCGGACCGAGATCCTGGCCGAGGAAGGCGAGTTCCGCATCGAAGACCTGATTGCCGAGGAAGACATGGCGATCACGGTCAGCAACACCGGCTATATCAAGCGGACCGCCATCACCAACTACCGCAACCAGCGCCGCGGCGGCAAGGG
>DASQAX010000100.1:0-9173 GCA_035635535.1 Vicinamibacterales bacterium
GCGATCCTCGCGCGCTGCGCGTCGATCTGCCGATCCAGTGACACCAGTTCCGTGCTGGCCGTCTGCGCCAGCATCAGTGCCGCAGGCGTGGCCAGCGGTTCGCCCGTGTCTACGTTGGTGGACAGCGTCGTCGGCGCGTCGAGTGGCTGGGCGAGCAGCGCATTGAGAGCGGCGCGCGCGGCGGCAGTGGTTCCCTCGGCAGCGTTCGCTTCGTTCTCGGCGGCAGCGAGCGCCAGCTGCGCCTGCATCACCTCCAGCCGCGGTGCGCTTCCCGCGTCGAAGCGAGCCTGGGCGGCATCACGTGCGCGCATCGACAGGTCCCGCTGTTCGCGCAGCAGCATCAGGCGCGACTCGGCCAGGACCTGGCCGAAGTACGCGCGGCGCACGTCGTTGCGCACCTGCGCCACCGTTGCCGCCAGCTCGGCATCGCCGGCGCGAACCGTCGCCTCGCCAACAGCGATGCGCTTGGCGCGCTTCCCGCCCAGCTCCAGCGGCACGGCCACCCCGTAGGCTTCCTTCGGGGTCTCTTTTTCCAGCTCGAACGAGCCCTCGGGGTTGAGGCGCTCGCGCGCGACCGCGAGGTTGGCGAGGTTGATCGGACCGCGGAGGCGCGCGGCGGCAATCGTCGCGTTGGCGGCCATCGCGCGATCGATGGCGGCCTGCAGCGTGAGCGAGCCGACGCCGGCGACCTGGGCGGCGGCGGAAGATGACAGCACCAGCGGGAACAGCAGGAGCCCGAAGGCCCGGACGTTAACGCTCCGTGACGTCACGAGGGAGCTTTCGATTGCAAGGCAGAGCGACAGCATGCGTAAGCATTCATGAATGCACGATGACAGGCGACGTCAAAACCCGAATCCGCAATCCAAAGCCCAAGGATAGATATCATGAAAGCGTGCGCGTTCTCCTGGTCGAAGACGAACCTCAAGCGGCGCAGGTGCTGGCCAAGGGGCTCCGGGAGCGGGCGTACGCCGTCGACGTGGCGGCCGACGGCGAAACCGCGCTGTTCCAGGTCGGGACGACCGATTACGATGCGTTGATTCTCGACCTGATGCTGCCGCGCGTCGACGGCCTCGCGGTGTGCCGCTCGATCCGCGGCGGCGGCAACGACGTGCCCATTCTCATGCTCACCGCGCGCGATGCAGTGGAGTCGCGCATCGAGGGGCTCGATTGCGGTGCCGACGACTACCTGGTCAAGCCGTACGATTTCGGCGAGCTGCTCGCGCGGCTTCGCGCGCTGATCCGGCGCGGGCGTCAGCCCGTGCTTCCCGAACGACTGGTCGTCGGTTCGCTGGCGGTCAATACGCGCAGCCGCTGTGCGACGGTGCGCGGGACCGACCTCGTGTTGACGGCGAAGGAGTACGCGCTGCTCGAATACCTCGCGCGCCGCGCGGGCGATGTCGTCAGCCGCGGCGACATCGCCGAGCACGTCTGGGACGAACATTACGACCCGCTGTCGAACGTCGTGGACGTCTACATTCAGCGGCTGCGCAGGAAGCTCGATGCGGCCGGCGAAGAATCGATCATCCGCACGCGCCGCGGCGAAGGGTACCAGCTCGCCCCGGACGCCGAGCCGTCATGAAGACGTTGTCGCTGCGGACGCGTCTCACGATCTGGTACACGGTCGCGCTCGTGGCCATGCTGGTGCTGTTCGGCGTCGTCGTGCTCATGCAGCAGAAGCGTCTCGGTCTCCGGCGCGCCGATCGGGAGCTCGACAGCATGCACGAGACGCTCGTCAAGATCCTGCGCGCCGAACTGAAGGAGCTCGACAGCCCGGAGTTGGCGGCGGCGGAGGCGCGCGACACGGTCGCATCGCTCGGCGATGCGATCGTCATTCTCGACAGCCGCGGCATCCCGCTGGCGACGCAGCTCGGGCGCCTGACGCGTGCGGAGCTGCTGCCCGCCGGCCCGCGTCCCGCCGTGAGCACGATCGAGACGCCATCCGGCGAGTGGCGTGTCCACGCGGAAACCGACACCATCGGCGGCGATCGGTTCACGCTCGTCATCGCGCGGCCCCTGACCGACATCGCGCGTGAGCAGCACGAGGTTGGCGAGGCGATGCTCGTCGTGATTCCCCTTGCCTTGTTCCTCGCCGGCGCCGGCGGTCTCTGGCTTGCGTCGATCGGTCTGCGCCCGATTACGCTGATGGCACGCCGCGCGACGAGCCTTCCCCTCACGGGACTGGAAGATCTCGGATCGGCACCTCGAGACGACGAGCTGGGACAGCTCGCCGGGGCGTTCAACGGCCTGGTCGCGCGCCTGCGCGCGGCCCTGCAGACGCATCGGCAGTTCATGGCCGATGCCTCCCACGAGTTGCGCACGCCAGTGTCGGTCATTCGCGCCGCCGCCGACGTGACGCTCAGCCGCGACCATCGCGACGAGCTCGAATACCGCGAAGCCCTCGCGATGGCAGGGGCGCAGGCGCGCCGAGTCGGCACGCTCGTCGAGGACATGCTCGTTCTCGCACGGGCCGACGCGGGCGCGTATCCGCTTCGTCCGGTCGATCTCTACGTGGACGATGTCGTCGAGGAATGCCGCCGCGCCGTCGATGTGCTGGCGGCCGAGCGGGGTATCACCGTGCAATCGAGCGGCGCGTCGGACGTGTCGATTCGCGGCGACGAAGAGCTGCTGCGGAGGCTGATGCTGAACCTCCTGCAGAACGCCGTGCAGCATTCGTCCAGAGACGGCGTCGTGTCCGTGGACGTCAGCCCGAACGGCTCGTGTGTGTACGTGCGCGTGTCGGACTCCGGCGCCGGCATTCCCGAAGCGGATCGCTCGCGCATCTTCGACCGGTTCGTCCAGCTCGATCCGTCACGCCGGGCCGAGGGGACCGGCCTGGGACTGCCGATCGCGAAGTGGATTGCCGAGGCGCATCAGGGGTCGCTCAGTCTCGAGTCGACGGGGCCGGCCGGCAGCACGTTCTGCGTCGTGCTTCCGGTCACCGGCTGACCCCTCAGCGACGGCACGCTTCACCGCCACGCCCGTTTATCTCCCGTTCATGCGGTGCGCACTAGAGTCAGCGCACCGTGATTGGCACTCTCTACCGCGAAGAACTGCACGCGACGATGCGAGGCCAGTTCGCGTGGCTCGGCGCCGGCGTCGTGCTGCTGGCGCTTGGAGGCGTTGCCGCCGCCGCGACGCAGGACACCTGGGTCGATGGCTACGGCATCATCGCCTACTTCCTCGTGCCGCTCGCCTTCATTCCGCTGGCAGCGGGCGTCGTGGCGAGCCCTCGCGCGAACCGTTTCGTCGAGAGCCTGTTCACCGCGCCCGTCGAGCGAGGTCACTGGTTTGCGGCGAAGATCCTCGTCGTGCTCACGCTGGCCGCGGCGTACTACGTCGCGCTGCTGCCGATGCTCGCCGTCTACCTGCACCACGTGGCGATGCCGCTGCTGCTTCGGAAGTTTCTCGTGTGGACGCCCGGCATCCTGATCGCGAGCGTGGCGATCGGAACGCTCGTCGGCGTGCTGTTCATCGGCCGCAGCATCGCCGCGCCGGCGGCGACGGGCATGGGGGTGCTGCTCGCCTACGCCGCGTTGGTCCCCCTTCAGGAGCTCATGGTCGCGCGCGGCAACGGCGCCACGCGTATCGGCCGGCTCGCGCTGCTCAGTCCGGCGGTGCTGCTGAAGAACGCGCTCGGCTTCACGCTGGTGGCGGGCACCATCCCCACGGCGACCGCATCGACGTGGACGAGCGTCGCCATCGTCGTCGGCGGCGCACTCGCGCTGGCGGCATGGACGTTTCTCCGTCTGCAAGGCGTCGAGACGTGGGAGGCGAGCCGCCGGCAGGGATGGGCGCTGGCGGCCGGCATCGCCGTGCTGTGTGTTGTTCCCGTCGCGTTTGCCGATCACGACTACGACGTCGCTGCGCCGCGGGTGAACACGGCACCGGCCATCCCCGCCCTGTTCGCGCGCGGCAACGGCAGCTTCGCGCTGACCGACGCCGGCGCTCCAATGCCGGTGCGCTGCTGCGGCACGATTCTCAATCGCGACGCCACGCCGATCGCGACGGATCGCGACACGCCGCAGGAACTGTTGATCCTGCTGCCGGTGGATACCAGCCGCGCCCTGACGCTGTTCTCGCTGCGGCTCGACGGGCAGTCGGGGCTCTCGGTCGTGGCCGATGCCCGCGCGCTGACCACCGGCATCCCGCCCCTCGAAGCGCACGTCTACGACAATGAGGTCGGCCCGGTCGCGCCCGACGGGCATCATCTGCGGAATGGATGGATCGCGCGCGTGCCGGTGACGCTCCATCCGGCGAGTCCGTGGGATATCGGCGGCAACCGCTATCCGTTGACGATCGCCGCCACCTATGCCGCGGCCGGCGACGCGATGCCCCGAACGCTGACGGCGCGTACCGCCGTCAACGCGCAGGTGGCGAGCGGCCTGTACGAGATGGCGGCAGCGGGATCGCTGCTTCCGTTGTGCTGTTTCGGCGCCGCGCTCGTGCGCTGGAAGCGCACGCGATGATCGCGGACGGGGAGTACGCGATCGAAACGACTCACCTGACACGGCGCTTCGGATCGTTTGTCGCGGTTGACGGCGTCACGCTCCGGATACCGAAGGGCCATCTGTACGGTTTCCTCGGGCTGAACGGCGCCGGCAAGACGACGACCATCCGGATGCTCACGACGTTGCTGCCGCCGTCGGCGGGCTCCGCGAAGCTCTGGGGCCACGACGTGAAGGAGGAGCCGCTGGCTGTCCGTCGGCTCATCGGACTCGTCAGCGACGAGACCAGCGAAAGTCAGTCCACGTGGACGGCGCGCGAGTATCTCGGATATTTCGCGCGCCTGAGACAGCTGCCGAAGCCGCCGGACGAAGTCGAACGCATTCTCGACGCGGTCGGCCTGGAGCCGCGGTTCAGGGGAAAGCTGATTGGGTCGTACAGCACGGGGATGAAGCGTCGCGTGGAAATCGGGCGCGCGCTGATGGGAGGCCCCAAGGTGCTCTTCCTCGACGAACCCACACGCGGCCTCGACCTCCCCGCCAAGCGCGAGATGTGGCGCCTGCTGCAGGACCTGGCGGCCCGCGAGCAGGTGACGACGTTCCTCAGCAGTCACGACGCGCAGGAGATTCGTACGCTCTGCACCGAAATCAGCGTCATTACGCGCGGCCGGCTCGTGTACACCGGGCCCGCGCGCGACCTCGGCGCCGATCTCGACAGTTTCGAGCAGCGTCTCGTGGAATTGCTCGTCTCGGGGCCCGCCTTCCAGTCTTCGGAATCGTGAACCAGCCGGTTCTGGTAGGCTTGTGCCTCCAAGGAAACAACTTACGGTGACGAAGCGATGCGTGTTGTTCGCGTTGGTGGTCATGCTGTGCGCCGCGCCCGGTATCGCACAGACCGCCGAGGAGGCCTCGCCGTCCGTCCGGGCCGGCACGGGCGCGGCGACCATCCGCCTCGATGGCCTGTTCGACGAGCCCGGGTGGGCCACCGCCGAAGCCATTCCCGCGCTGACGATGATCGAGCCGAGCGAGGGGTCGACACCCGCGATGGGGACCACGGTGCGCGTGCTGGTCGAGGCGACGGCGTTGTTCATCGGCGTCACCTGCGCGGATCCGGAGCCCCAGAGCATCGTCAGCTTCACCAAGCAGCGCGACGGGTCGCTCCGCAACGAGGACAACATCAAGATCGTGCTCGACACCTTTCTCGACGGACGCTCGGGATACGTGTTCCAGGTGAACCCGTCGGGCGCGCGCTACGACGCGCTGATCAACCCCGGCGGCGACGGCGAGAACAGCAACTGGGACGGCATCTGGATGGCGGCGACGCGCCGCGACGCGAACGGATGGTCCGCCGAGCTCTGGATTCCGACGCAGACGCTCACGTTCGAGAAAGGCCTGACGTCGTGGCACTTCAACATCGAGCGGCGCATCCAGCGGCTTCAGGAGACGGACCGGTGGGCGGGCCCGAACCGGGACTGGAGGCTGACGCAGACGAGCCGCGCGGGGCTCATTACCGATTTACCGCCGCTCTCCCAGGGCCGCGGTCTCGCGGTGCGTCCCGCGCTGACCGCCGGCGGCGGCATCAATGCACCAGGCCAGCCGGTCAACCGCACCGGCGACGCCAGCCTCGACATCACGCAGCGGGTCGGCTCGAATCTGGTGTCGTCGTTCTCGATCAACACGGACTTCGCCGAGTCGGAAGTGGACACCCGCCGCACGAACCTGACGCGCTTTCCGTTGTTTTTTCCGGAGACACGCACGTTCTTTCTCGAGGGCTCGGACATCTTCAGCTTCGGCCTCGGCCTCGGCAATGACGTGATCCCGTTCTTCAGCCGTCGCATCGGCCTCGTCGCGGGCCGCGAGCAGCCCATCCTGTTCGGCAGCAAGATGAACGGACGCATCGGTCGGACCAATGTCGGGGGCCTCGTGACGCGCACGCGCGACGCGCGCGGCCTGGCGCCGGCCGCGTCGATGGCCTCGACGCGCATCAAGCGCAACATCCTCGGCGAGTCGTCTGTCGGGGTGATTGCGACCGTGGGCGATCCGCTGGGCCGCTCGGGCAGCTGGCTGGCCGGACCGGACGTCACGTTCCAGACATCGCACTTTCGTGGCGACAAGAACCTGCGGGCCGGCGCGTGGGCGCTCCTGATGGATCGCCAGGGCGCACGAGGCGATCGCAGCGCGATGGGGTTCCGCGTGGACTATCCGAACGACCTCTGGAACCTGATTGCGTCCACGATGCGCGTGGGCGACGGGTTCGATCCGTCGCTCGGGTTCGTGCCTCGACGCGCGATGTACTACCACCGGCTGCAGGTCACGAACACGCCGAAGCGCGACGGATGGCTGCGCGAAATGGAGCACGAGTCGCAGGTGCACCTGTTTACGAACCTGAGCGGCCACTGGGAGAGCTACCGGACCCAGCTGATCCCCTTGAACTGGCGTCTCGCCAGCGGTGAGCACGTCGAGGTGAACGTCGTTCCAACCGGCGAGCGCCTGGTGGCGCCGTTCGAGGTGGCCAACGACGTCAGGATTCCGGCCGGGTCCTACCACTGGGTGCGGTACCGGGTCGAGCAGGGGTTTGCGGCAAAACGCCCGTTGAGCGGCCAGTTGACGTGGTGGTTCGGCGGGTTCTACACGGGCACGCTCAACCAGATCATCTGGACCACCACGTGGCACCCGTCGGCGCTGATCGCCTTGGAGCTTACCGGCGAGCGCGATATCGGGGACCTGCGCGAAGGCCGCTTCGTCCAGGCCGTCACCGGAGCACGGGTCCGGTTCAACGTGTCACCCGACATGCAGGTCAGCAGCTACTGGCAGTACGACACGCAGACGCGATCGATCGGGAGCAACTCGAAGCTGCGCTGGACGTTCCGCGCGGTCGGCGACCTGTTCGTGATCTACAACCACAACGTGCGCGAGATCACAGACCGGTGGCGGCTCGATTCGAATCAGCTGCTGGTGAAGCTCCAGTACGCATTCCGTTACTGACCGCTCGACTTTCCCGCCCGGTTTCGTTCAGCAGCCGCAGCGCGATGTCGAGCGAGGTGACGCGCGCGCCGCGCCGCGCCGCCTCGCGGCTGAACCAGCCGCTGCCGCAGCCGACGTCGAGCACCGTTCGTCCCGTCAAGTCCCCGGGGCCGAGCAATTCGTCGAACACGATCTCCAGCCGGCGCCGCAGATCGTAGGCGTTGACCAACTCGTCGAACCGGTCGGCTATCGTGTCGTAGAAATACAGCTTGGGGTCGCGGGCGGCCATCACGTGGGCAGGCTAGTATCCCACGTGCATCTGATAGGCTTGTGCCTCGATGGAGACCAAGCGCACCCCTCCGTTGCTCCTCGGCGCCGCGGCGATCGTGGCCGCCCTCGCCGTCTCGGCCGACGGTCAACCCGCATCCAGCTGGATTAACGCCTACCGGGACACCGCGACGCGTTTGATCAAGGCGGCGACCGCCGACGACTTCGCGTGGCAGCGCCTCGCCGAGCTGACCGACATGTACGGCAGTCGTCTCAGCGGGTCCGACAATCTTGGCCGCGCCATCGCCTGGGCGGCCGAGACGATGAAGAAGGACGGCCTCGAGAACGTCCGCACGGAAAAGGTGATGGTGCCGAAGTGGACGCGCGGGCGCGAGAGCGCGGAGATCGTCGACCCGCCGCGGCACGTGCTGTCGATCCTCGGCCTTGGCGGCAGCGTCGCGACCCCTCCCGGCGGACTCGAAGCCGAGGTGCTGGTCGTCGAGAGCTTCAACGAGCTGCGGATGCGCGCCGCCGACGCCAAGGGCAGGATCGTGCTCTTCAACGAGGCGTTCACCAACTACGCGGACACCGTCAGCTACCGCACGGGGAGCGCCCGGGCGGCCGCGCAGGCCGGCGCCGTCGGCGTGCTGGTGCGGTCGGTCGGACCCGTCGGGCTCCGGACGCCCCACACGGGGAGCGTCCAGTACCAGGTGGACCTGCCGCAGATTCCGGCCGCGGCCATCTCAGGGGAGGACGCCAATCGGATCGCGCGGACGACGGCCCGCGGCCGCAAGGTGCGCGTGCACCTCTACCTCGAGGGGCACAGCGAAGGCGACGCCGAGTCGGCCAACGTCGTCGCCGAGATTCGCGGGCGCGAGCGGCCCGAGGAGATCGTCGTGCTCGGCGGCCATCTCGATTCGTGGGACGTCGGGGCCGGCGCGTCCGACGATGGTGTCGGCTGCGTCATCACGTGGGAAGCGCTCCGGCTGATGAAGAAGCTCGGCATCCAGCCGCGGCGGACGGTCCGCCTGGTGCTGTGGACCAACGAGGAGAACGGCACGCGGGGCGCGGCCGCGTACGCGGAGCGGTACGCGGCGACGGCGACGAGCCACGTGTTCGCGCTCGAGGCCGACTCCGGGGTGTTCGAGCCGGCGCGCTTCGGGTTTTCGGGCAGCCTCTCGGCGCGCAACATGATTCGCGACATCACGTCGCTGCTCTCGCCGCTCAACCTCGCGGAGACGATCTCCGGCGGCGGCGGCGCCGACATCGATCCCATCGCGCAGGCCGGCCGCGCGCCGACGATGGCCTACATGGGAGACCCGACGCGGTACTTCACCATCCATCACACGCCGGCGGACACCGTCGAGCGGATTGCGCCGGAGGAAGTCTCCAAGGGAGCGGCGGCGATTGCGGTGGTGATCTACGTCATCGCGGAGATGCCGGATCGCCTGCCAAGGTAGGGTGGTCAGCGAAGCTCTGTCAGTGTGACCTCGACGATGC
>DASQAX010000101.1:0-2378 GCA_035635535.1 Vicinamibacterales bacterium
GCCGACGATGTCGAGCGTGAGCGTAGCCGCGGCGAGACACAGCAGCAGAATGGCAAACGAGGTGGAATCGGACCAGCACGCCTTCTCGATGCGCGCGAGCACGTAGGCAAACAGATAGACGCCGAGCAAATACAGCGGCCAGCGCGTTTTCAGCTTCGCATGGCCCGGTTCGTACGGGCGCGTGAACGGCATGAACGGCACGGTCAACGCGACCAACTCGACGAGCACAAGGCCTGCGAGCGCGGCGAAGCCCGCGTGCAGCAGCGCGTCGTACCAACCGCTTACCGTGGCGGACAGGACGAAGGTCAGAGCCGTCAGCGGAGGCACGAGGAGTGCGGCGGCCGCCCCGCGGATTGCGCCATGGCTTGACCGCAATCCTTCTGTGGCATTGGTGCGGAACGTCCAAGCCGCCATCAGCTCACTCGGGACGAAGAACGAGGCGCGCAGGCCGACTGCCACCCAGTACGCCAGCAGGAGTGGAAGCCGCGACAACGCCGTGGACGCTTGAAAGAGGCCGGCACAATCGCTGCCGCGGCGAGTCAACTCGAGCACGATCATGACGACGCCGAGCGCGGCGTTCATGGCAATTTGCGCCTGCTGGGCACGGCTGCGGGCGAGTGCGACGACGATGAATTCGGCGAGTCCCTGTGCCGCACGACGGCGGCCGGCGAGGAGACGTGCGAGTACGCAAGGAAAGCGCGCCAACGCGCTCACGCGCGGCGCCGAGGCGGCAGCAAGCGCGACCCGAAGCTGATGGCGGTACCCGATCACTACCGCCACAAGGGCGGCGGCGGCGCTCGCCAGCGTCATCGCCAGGGCGATGAGCGCCTGTTGATGAGAACCTGTTTGCGCCCCGCCGCGGATGACGTCGTATAGCCCGACGAACCAGTTCGTCGGGCTCCAGCCGGGAATCGGCTGCATGTGCACACCGATCACCCGGACCGGCCGGTGAGGAACGCGGAGAAACTCCAGCTTCAACGACGTCGGAACGAAGACGATGAAGCACAGAAGCGCGCAGATCAGCGCGAACTGGAACAGCGTCCCGATGGCGACGCGACCGCGTCCGAACAGGCTGCTTGCGGCGCTGATCGTGATCAGAGCGGAGAACACGAACGCTGACGCGGTCATCGTCGTGACCAGGTGGGCGACCAACAGGCGAACCGTCGCCACGATCGGCTGGTGCGAGGTAGCGATGAGGGAGAACGGCACTGCCGTAAGGAGATTGATCCCGCTCGCCGCGATGAGCAGGAGCGCGCCGAGCGCCGCGAGCTTGGCGGCAACAATCGTTCGGGCCGAGACCGGCAGCGGTCCGAGGACCATGGCGTCACGCCGCTCGAACGTGAGCGCGTCCCACTCGAACGTCGCGACGACACCGACGGCGACAATGGCAAACGTCACAAAGACCGTCGCCATCAGCCGGGTGAGCGGGCTCACCAGAATCGGGAAATGGACCGCGGCGAGCTCGAAGCTATCGATGAGTCGCACGGGTATGAAGAAACCCGGCATGATCAGGAACGTCAGCACGCCGATCATCGCCACCTTGACCTGGTGATCCGAGACGGATGATTCGCTGATGAAGAGCTGCGCGAAGAACTCGCGGAACAGGATGCGGAAGGCGTCGCGGTCGCTCAGCCGCCGCATGGCTGCCCCTTCATCGCGGCGACCATCGCGCGCGATCGCTCGTCGACGTCCTCTTCGGCAGTGAGCGCCGCGAAGACAGCATCGAGAGAGGGGAGCTGCAGCGTCGCGCGCAGGTTCACCACCGAGTCGTGTCCCGCCACACGCCCCTCCTTCAGTATCAGCACGCGCGAGCACACCTGCTCGACCACCTCCAGAACGTGCGAGCTGAAGACAACCATTTTCCCGTCGTCGGCCAGCGCGCGGACGAACGCCTTCAGGACGCGCGCAGCGCTGACGTCGAGTCCGGAGAACGCCTCGTCCAGGATCACCAGGCGCGGGTCGTGGAGCACGGCCGCCGCAATCAGAATCTTCTGCCGCGTCCCTTTCGAGTACGCCGCCAGCGTTTGGTACCTGTCGTCGTAGATGCCGAGCAGCCGCAAGAACCGTTCGATTTTGTCTTCGAGGAGATCCTCGGCCAGGCCGCGAAGCCGGCCGACGAGCAGGAGGTACTCAGGTCCGGTGAGATAGGAATACAGATGCGGCTCCTCGGGGACGTAGCCGAGATGAGTCTTGAATTCGAGCATGTCGGTCGCCACGTCGCGGCCATCGAGCAGCACGTGGCCGGAGGTCTGGTCCAGGAGACCAGTGAGGATTTTTACGGTGGTGCTCTTGCCAGAGCCGTTGGGCCCGAGCAGGCCGAGGACCTCCCCCGGGCGGACGGTGAACGACACGTCGTCGATGCCAACGATCGCGCCGTA
>DASQAX010000102.1:0-4134 GCA_035635535.1 Vicinamibacterales bacterium
CGTCCTCCGATTCCTCGGCGTGTCGAACTACGAGCTGGCGTACCGCGACACCGTCGTCCTGCTCGACGCGGGCATCGACAAGCTCGCGTGGTGGGCGCCCAACAACATCACGCCCGACGAGATGACGAAGCGCGTCAACGCCATCCTGATCGGCCACGCCCACGGCGAGCACCTGTGGGACGCGCCGTTCATGGCGGAAAAGACCGGCGCGCTCGTGGTCGGCGACCCCATCGCGATGCGCTGGATCCGCGGGACCGGCCGCGTCAACGACAAGAAGATGTCGGTCGTGAAGGGGCTTAGCGGCGAGACGTTCAGGTTCAACGGCTTCACCGTCGAGGCCGTGCAGGGTCACCACAACATCGTCCCGGACGACTACATGCGCAAGGATCGCGCGGCCGCGGAGGCGGTCGGCGCCCTCCAGGGCAAGCTGACGCCCGAACAGCAGGCGCACGACCGCCGGCTCGGCGGCATGGTGCCGCTCGACGCCCAGGAGCGCGAAAAACTGATCACCGAAGGGACGATCGCGTACTTCTTCACCTTCGACAACGGGTTCAAGGCGTTCTACACCGACAGCGCCGGCCCGACGACGGACGCCGAGAAGAAGATCATGCAGGGCAGGACGGGCATCGATCTCGGCTTCATCCCGTATTACGGCGGCGAGCTCGCGGTTCCCATCACGATGGAATACATCCGGCTCTTCAAGCCTGCGGTGATGCTGCCGACGCATCACGACGGCCATCGAAACCGGATGCTCGACATGCCGATGGGGCCGCTCAACCTCGCGATTCGCGACGAGCTCCCGGCGTCGAAGGCGATTGCGCCGCTGCTGCGAACGCCGGTGTGTATCAACACGGTCACCAAAGAGCTCTACCTGGGGAATTGACATGGGCCGTTTGAGTGCGCTGACGATTGTCCTCGCGGCCTTCGCAACATCGCAGGCGGCCGCCCAGGGTGCGAAGGCGGCGATGCAGCAGGATCCTGCGTGTCAGAGCCTGACGCCGGTCTCGGCAGGCGGTCCTGCACCGAAGAATCCCGACACCGTCGTCGTTCGCTGGCTCGGCTGGACCAACTACGAGGTCGCCTACCGCGGCGACGTGTTCCTGCTCGACGCGTACTACGACCGCGGTCCGCGGATGCATGCCGTCGGCGTCGCGCCGGCCGACATCAGGAAGGCCAGTGCGCTGTTCATCGGCCACGCGCACTTCGATCACATGTCCGATGCGGCGGCGGTCGCAAAACAGACCGGCGCGACCGTCATCGGCGCGTCGTTCGCGGGCGACGTGCTGGCACACGGCGGCGTGCCCGCCAGGCAGTTCAAGGCCGTCAAGGGCGGCGAGCTGATGCCATACCCGGGCGTCACGGTCGAAGCGGCGCTCGGGCACCACAACGTGATTGCGACGACGGTGCCGCAGGGATTTCTCGAAAAGCAGGCCGCGGCGCTCGACGCCGCCTCGCTGCAGCAGCCGCTGACCGACGCCGAGAAGGCTCAGCTCGACGCGATTCGCGCGCGCGGGAGCCGCGACCCGCAGATCGCGACCGATGGGGTCATCAACTATCTCTTCACGTTCGGCAACGGCTTCCACCTGCTGTTTGCGGACAGCCCCGGCCCGATCACCGAGGGCCAGCGCGCGATGGCGCAGAAGGTGCCGGCCGTCGACGTCGCCATGCTTCCCTACTTCTCCTTCGAGGCGGGCATCCCGCCGCTCCTCGAGCTCGTGAAGACGTTCAAGCCGTCGACGGTCTTCCTCGGCCACCACGACGCCGAGGGGACGATGAAATGGGCATCGAACTATCCGCCGGCGCTCGCCATCCGCGACGCGAGCCCGAAGACGCGGACGATGGACGTGATCTATCGCACGCCGGTCTGCTTCAGCGCCGTGAGCAAAGAGATGTTTGTCGGCTGGTAACCACGAAGCGCGCTTCGCGCGCACTCGAAGGGAACTGCTGGATCCATCTCAGGATACGGCGTCGACGCCCGCCTTCGCGCACTGGCCGTCCTGCGCGCTCGTGCCGCCCGACAGCCCGACGCCCCCGACCACCTTGCCGCCCATCATGATCGGCAGGCCGCCGTCGACGGGCACGGCGCCCTTGATCCGGAACACGCGCAGACCCTCGCCGCCCTGCGTCAGCATGTCCTGGAACGCCTTGGTCGGCCGCTTGAACCGCGCCGCCGAGCGGGCCTTCTCCTGGCAGACGACCGTGCTGCCGACGGGCGTGTCGTCCATCTTCTCGAAGTAGACGAGATCGCCGTTGCCGTCCACCACCGCCACAGCCATCGTCCAGCTGTTCTTGCGCACTTCGGCCAGCGACGCGGCGGCAACCTTCTTCGCGTTCTCGATGCTGATTGAGGGTCCGTACGACATCTCACGCTCCCTTGATGGACCGATCGAGGAGCTCGATCGGATGAACGATGGTCCAGTCGTGCCCGAGCCGCCGGCCGGCGGCGGCAATCTGCAGGATGCACCCGGGGTTGCCGGTCGCGATGATGTCGGGCGCCAGCGCGGCGATGTTGCGCGCCTTGCGCTCGCCGAGCTGCGATGCCGGCTCCGGCTGGACGAGATTGTAGATGCCGGCGCTGCCGCAGCAGATCTCGGCCTCCGCGGGCGAGAGCAGCTCGATGCCGGGAATCGCGGCGAGCAGCGCGCGCGGCTGCGCGCGCACGCCCTGCGCGTGCGCGAGGTGACACGCATCGTGGTACACGACGCGCGCGGTGATCGGATGACGCCTGGCCCGCGGCTCTCCGAGCTCCACGAGCGCCTCCGACACGTCGCGCACCTTCTCGCTGAACGCGCGCGCGCGATCGGCCCAGGCGGCGTCCTCGTGAAACAGCTCGCCGTACTCCTTCATCGAGGACCCGCAGCCGGCCGCGTTGACGACGACGCGATCGACGCCGGCGCGCTCGAAGACCTCGATGTTGTGTTTCGCGAGCGCACGCGCCTGGTCGATGTTGCCGGCGTGCAGCGCGAGTGCGCCGCAGCAGCCCTGCGCGGCGGGCGCTTCGACCGTGCACCCTTCGGCGGCCAGCACGTCGATGGTGGCCCGGTTCACGGCGGCGAAGGCGAGGCGCTGGACGCATCCGGTGAGCACCCCCGCCTTGAGCCGCGGCGTACCGGCCGCGGCCGTGTGTTCCGGCGCCCTCGACGTCAGCGAGGCGAGCGACGGCTGCGGCGCGACGGCGATGAGCGACCGCACGCGGCGCGGCAGCACGCCGAGCACGCCGCGTCGCTCGAGCGCGCGAAGAACGGGCCCGAGGAGCACGAGCGGCGCCATCACGAGCCGCAGACGCGACGGATACGGCAGAACCGCGAACAGCAGCGAGCGGAACAGCCGGTCGCCGAATGGCCGCTCGAAGTGGCGCTCGATCTGCGCGCGGGTGCGCTCGATGAGCGGACCGTACTGCACGCCCGAGGGACAGGATGTGACGCAGCCCATGCAGCCGAGACACGCGTCGAAATGGCTGACGAAGGTCGGCGTCATCGCCGCGCGCCCCTCGAGCGCCGCTTTCATCAGGTAGACGCGGCCGCGCGGCGTGTCCATCTCTTCGTTCCAGAGCAGATAGGTGGGACACGAGGGAAGGCAGAAACCGCAGTGGACGCAGGCGTCGATGAGCGCCATCGAGGGCTGGTCGGTGCCGCTGAACGCGTGCGATCCTTCGTGCACGTCGCGAGCTTCGTGGTTCACACTGGCCCTCGGCCGGCGTTCAGGATCCCGTGCGGATCGAGGGCGTGTTTCACGGACGCGCCGAGGGCGCCCGCATCCCCGAGCGGTCCCCACACGTCGAGCTGCTGCTTCACGGCCGCGTCGGCGCGCAGCACGACGACATGGCGGAAGACGTCGGTCCGCGAGCGCAGACGCTCGACGACGTTCCGCTGCACGCGCGGGTCGGCGTCCACGCGAAGCAGGCCGGAGCCGATCGCGGCGCGGCCGGTCAGCTCGATGCCGGTGACGCTGGCGCGCAGGTCGTCCACCAGCGCAAGCACCGCGCCGAGCGAGGCGGGCATCCACGCGAACTTGACGATCATTCCCGGCGACTGCCAGGGACTGCGCAGATGGGCGCGCCACAGGTCGGCCTCGGACTGCGCGGCGACGACCTCGCATGTCGCGCCGCCGGCGAGCGCGCGTGCCTGCCGGACG
>DASQAX010000103.1:0-29577 GCA_035635535.1 Vicinamibacterales bacterium
GCCGAACGAGTCGACGGTCTACACCACGCTCGCGGCCTTCTACGACCGGCAGGGCGAGTTCGAGAAGACGATCAACGCGCTCAACCAGCGCGCGGAGCACGAGCCGAACAACCCCGAGGCGCATCACGTCATCGCCACCTACTACTGGAACGAGGCGTACAAGAACTTCAAGCTGAAGGAAGCCGACAAGATGAAGTACATCCAGGCCGGCCTCAGCGAGGCGGACAAGGCGCTGGCGCTCAAGCCGGATTACTTCGAGGCGCTCACCTACAAGAACCTGCTCCTGCGCTCGCAGGCGCTGCTCGAAAAGGATCCGGCGAGGCAGCAGGCGCTGCTCAAGCAGGCCGACCAGCTTCGTGACAAGGCGCAAGAACTCCAGAAACAGAAGCAGGCCGCGCCGGCAGCTCCGTCGAAGGGTTAGCGGTTACACGCCGGTTACGCCAGCATTTCCGGGCCGTTCCGCGCAAATCGGGACGGCCTTTTTCATGTACACTTTTCCTCAAATCCTTCGATCCGTTAACCAGCTGCAGGAGAAACCGATGAAACAAGCGCTCGTCCTTCTCGCGTGCGCCCTCTTCGCATGGCCCGCCGCCAGCGCGAATGCCCAGGGCGTGACCACCGCCGCAATTACGGGGGTCGTGAGGGACTCACAGGGTGGCGTGGTACCCGGCGCGACCGTCGTCGCCGTGCACACGCCGTCCGGCACATCGTACGAAGGCGTGAGCCAGGCCGACGGCCGGTTCTTCATCCCCGGCATGCGCGTCGGCGGGCCGTACAAGGTCACCGCCGAGCTGTCAGGGTTTACGCCTGAAGCCAAGGACAACATCACCCTCACCCTCGGCGTGACGCAGGACGTCGATTTCGCGCTGAAGGTTGCCGCGGTCTCGGAGACCGTGGAAGTGATCGGGACGGCCGATCCGGTGTTTGCCTCGAGCCGCACCGGCGCGGCGACAGCGATCTCACGCGCGGAGATCGCCGCCCTGCCGACGATTTCCGGCCGCATCAGCGACCTGACTCGCCTGACGCCGCAGGCGACCGGCACTTCGTTTGCGGGCCAGGACAGCCGCCAGAACAACATCACGGTTGACGGGTCGTACTTCAACAATTCGTTCGGCCTGGGCGAGGGCCAGCCGGGCGGCCGTACGGGCGTCGCTCCTATCTCGCTCGAGTCGATCGATCAGGTGCAGGTGAGCATCGCGCCGTACGACGTCCGGCAAGGTAATTTCGTCGGCGCCGCCGTCAACACCGTCACACGCAGCGGCACCAACGACCTCACCGCGTCCTTCTATCACCGGATGCGCAGCCAGGACTTCGTCGGCACCGAGGCCAGAGGGCTCGCGGTGAACCCCGGCACGTTCACCTTCCGGGATACGGGCATGTGGGCGGGTGCCCCGATCGTCAGGAACAGAGTGTTTCTCTTCGGCAACTACGAGAACGAGAAGGCGAGCGCTCCGTTGCACACCTTCCTGGCCAATACGGGCGGACAACCGGTCGGCGGTGCCATCAGTCGCGTGCTCGCATCGGACCTCGACACGCTGAGTGCGTACCTGAAAAACAACTTCAGCTACGACACCGGGGCCTACCAGAATCTGCCGGCAGACACGCCCGCCAAGCGCTATCTGCTCCGAAGTGATTTCAACCTGAATACCAGCAACAAACTAAGCTTCCGTTATAGCCAACTCGATTCGAGCTCCGGAAAGGTCCTGTCAGGCTCGGCATCGGCGGGCCTCGGCCGCACGCTCGGCACCGGCTTCCTGCCGTTTGCGGCATCGAACTACTCGCAGCTCGAGAACTACAAGTCGGGGATCGCCGAATGGAACTCGGTCCTCGGGAGCTCGATGTCCCAGAGCGCGATCGGCGGCTACACGACCAACAACGAAAACCGCGGGGACCCGGGCAAGCTGTTCCCCTTCGTCGACATCCTGGCGCCGGACGGGACGACGTACGCGTCGTTCGGCTCGGAGCCGTTCACCCCGAACAATGAGCTGCTGTACCACACGTACCAGTTCACCGATAACGTGACGAAGTTCAGCGCCAGGCATTCGCTGACCTTCGGCGGCACCATTCAGCGCTACGAGTCGGACAATTCGTTCTTCAACTGCTGCAAGCAAGGCGCGTACGTCTACAGCTCGCTGGCGGATTTCTACGCGGACGCGAACGGTTTCCTGGCGAACCCGAACCGTACGTCGTCGCCGATTACGCCACGGCGGTACCAGGTCCGGTGGATGAACCTTCCTGGTCTCGACAAGCCCGTGCAGATCCTGAAGGCCTGGTACGGAGGCGGGTACGGACAGGACGAATGGCGGCCGGCCTCGAACGTGACGGTGACCGCCGGCATCCGCTTCGATGTGCCCGCATTCGACAACGCGACGACCTACCCGAATCCCAACGTTGACGCCCTGACGTTCCGCGATGAAACGGGCCAGTCGGTGAAATACTCGAGTGGCAGACTGCCCCAATCCAAGATCCTCTGGTCCCCCCGCATCGGCTTCAACTGGGATGTGGCCAGCGATCAGCGGACACAGGTGCGCGGCGGCACAGGCGTCTTCACGGGGCCTCCGCTCTACGTCTGGATCTCGAACCAGCTCGGTCAGACCGGGGTGCTTCAGGGCTCGCTGCTCGAAGACTTCCCGACGACGCGGCCGTTCAACCCGGACGTGAACCGGTACAAGCCGACCAGCGTCACCGGCGCGCCCGCTGCCAGCTATGAATTCGACGTCACCGACCCGAGCTTCAAGTTCCCACAGGTCTGGAGGACCAACTTTGCCGTCGATCGCCGGCTGCCCGGCGGCATCATCGGCACCGGGGAGTTCGTCTACAACAAAGACATCAACGGCATCTACTACCTCAACGCCAATCTTCCGGCGGCACAGTCCGCTTTCACCGGCGTCGACGCGCGACCACGCTGGGTGGGCACGTCCTGCACCGCTCCGACGCCGGGCCCCTGCGTGATCAGGATCAACAACGCTGCGGGCAACCAGGTCACCGCCGCCTACGTGATGAAGAACCAGAGCGTCGGCCACTCGTGGAATCTCTCCGGCTCGCTGTCACGGTCGCTCTATCGCGGCCTGACGATGAAGGGCGCCTACAGCTACGGCGACGCGAAGAACACGATCGACCCGGGCTCGACGGCGGGGAGCACGTTCACCCTCAACGAAATCGTGTTCGACCCGAACAACGCTCCGCTGGCGCGCTCGCAGTCCGCCCAGGGGCACCGCGTCTTCATCGCGACCTCGTACAGCCACTCGTACTTCGGGCTCGCGGCGACGACCATCTCCGCGTTCTGGGAAGCGAGGCCGGCGTTGAACGGCGCCGGGGGCGGCCTGAGCACCAACGCCAGCTACGTCTTCGCCGGCGACATGAACGGCGACGGCGGATCGGGCAACGACCTGATCTACATCCCGAGGAACACCTCTGAGATGAATTTCGTTGCCTTCACCCTTCCGCCTGCACAGGGAGGTCGCACGTTCACCGCGGAGGAGCAGGCGACCGCCTTCGAGGCCTACATCAACCAGGACCCGTATCTCAGCAAACATCGGGGCTCATACGCCGAGCGCGGCGGGATCTTCTTCCCGATGCAGAGGAGAATGGACCTCAGCATCACCCAGGACGTCTTCACCAACCTCGGTGGAAAGCGCAATGCCGGACAGTTCCGAATCGACTTCACGAACTTCGGAAACTTCCTGAATCACAACTGGGGTGTCAGCCAGCGCATGGTCGTACCGATTACGCAGGCGTATGGCGCCCAAATCCTCACCACTCCCACGGTTGATGCGCAGGGACGTGTCGCCTACCGGCTGGCGGTGGCCAACAACCAGCTCGTGACGAAGACGTTCCAGACGAACACCGGGTTGTCGGACGTCTACCAGTTCATGCTCAGCTTCCGCTATTCGTTCAACTGAGGTGTGGTTCGTTAAGTTCGCCGGTTTGTAAGTTTGGCGGTTCGTAAGTTCGGAGGTTCGTAAGTTCGCGGGTTCGTCGGTTCGCAGGTTCGTCGGTTCGAGAACCAGCGAACCGCGAACCCCCTGTCCCTTTTCAGACCATCCTGTTTCGCGCGGCCGTCCCGATTTCGGTTTTTGTGCGGCTGTACGTGTGCGGAACGCCCGGGGGTGTGCGGGGGCGCACAGGATCGTAATCCAGGGTCGATTTTTCGGGGCCGATTTCGAGACATTTCACGCCGTTGCGTGGCACCAATCCTGCTGTGAGACCCGCGGGATCGAATCATGGAGCTCTCAGAACAGGTTTCTGGAACCATCCTGGTCGTTGACGACGACGAGGGTGTCCGCAGGGTGCTCACACGCTGGGTGGCGGACATGGGGTATGCCGTGCAGGCCGCGGACGGCGCCGAGAAGGCCCTGGAGGTCATGCGCGACATCGAGGTCGACGTCGCGCTGTGCGACGTGCGCATGCCGGGCCACGACGGGATCTGGCTGATCGACCAGATGCGGCGCCTCCACCCGGACACGGCCATCGTGCTGGCGACCGGGCTGCTCGAAATGGACCCGATGGTGACGCTGCGCCCCGGCGTGGTCGGCTACATCGTGAAGCCGTTCGACCGCGAGGCCCTCACAGAGGTGGTCAAGCGCGGCATGGCGGAGCGGCGTCGCCTCCAGACGGAGCACCTCGCCCGGCGCCCGCGAATGCTGCCCTCCGGCGCGCTCGAAGGCCACGTGGTATCCCGGGGCTGATTCAGGCCCTTCCGCATCTTTTCAGTCACGATTACAAACGAAAAGGGCCGTCCCGCGGGACGGCCCTTTTCGCGTCGCGATGACCTGGATGAAGTACTAGGCTCCGGGGGTGGTGCCGCCGGCGCTCTTCCTCATGCCTTCGGTGACGATGCCGACCTTTTCGACGCCGGCGCCCTTGGCCGCATCGATCACGTTGATGATGTCGCCGTAGCGCAGCGTGCCGTCGCCGCTGATGAACATCGTCTTGTCCTTGCGGTCCTCGAAGATGGTGCGCAGCCGCTCTTCGAGCTCCGGCAGCTGGACGTCCTGGTGGTTGATCGAGATCTTCTTGTCCGCCGTGTACTCGACGACGATCTGGCTGATGCCCGGGTCGGCCTTGGCGTTGGTCTCGGGCGGCAGGTTGATGTCGAGCCCCTTCTGCGACAGCGGGAGCGCGGCCATGAAGATGACGAGGAGCACGAGCAGCACGTCGATCATCGGCGTGATGTTCATGTCCGCGTTCGGCTGCGGGACCGTGCCCTTGAAGACCGTGTCGGCGCCGTAGTGCTTGTGCGCGTGGGACGCCATTACTTGCCTCCCTGCGAGAGCGCGCTCGACGCCTTGCTGTCGGTGATGAGGCCGACGTCCTCGATGCCGCTGGCGCGGAGCTCGTCCATCGCGTCCATGATCGCGCTGTACGGCGCGTCCTCGTCGGCCTTGATGAGGATCAGCTTTTCCTTCTTGGTCTCGAGGATCGCCTCGAGACGGGTGCGCATCTCCTCCCTGCGGACCTCGACGCCGTTGAGCCAGACCGTCTTGTCGGCCTTGATGCCGAGCACCGTCTGGTCCTGCGTCTCGGGCTTGGACGCGCTGTTGGTGGCGATCGGCAGCCTGACGTCAACGCCCTTCTGCAGCAGCGGGGCGATGATCATCATGATGATGAGGAGCACCAGCATGACGTCGACGAGGGGAGTGACGTTGATGTCGGATTTGACTCCGCCGCCGCCACCCAGTTGCATTGACATAGTTACGACTCCACTCGATTCGTGATTTGCGACGAGGGACCGGTGATGCTCGCGATCACCGATCACTCATCATAAATCCCAATCCACCTATGCCGCCGTCTTCTTGATGAAGTAATCGACGAGTTCCGACGAGGAATTGTCCATTTCCACGTTGAAATACTCGATCCGGCTGGTGAGGAAGTTGTAGAACCACACCGCCGGAATCGCGACGAAGAGGCCGAGCGCGGTCTCGATGAGCGCTTCCGCGATGCCGGCCGACACGGCGCCGATACCACCCGAGCCGGTGGACGCGATGCCGACGAACGCGTTGATGACGCCGACGACCGTGCCGAGCAGCCCGACGAAGGGGGCGGTGGAGCCGATCGTGGCGAGCGTGCTGACGCCCTTCTTCAGGTCCGACGCGGTGAGCGCAGTGGCGCGCTGAATCGAGCGGCGGACGGTGTCGAGCACGTCCTCGCGGTTCAGCGAGGCGCCGCCGGTTTCCTGCTGGAACTGGTATTCCTGGAGTCCCGCGAGCACGACCTTGGCGAGGTGGCTGTAGCGGTAGTCCTTCGACGCCGACAGCGCGATGGCTTCCTTCAGGCGGCCGTCCTTGAGGTGCTTGGCCACCTGCGGCGCGTACAGCTTCGACTGCTTGCGCGCCATGTTGTAGGTGTAGACGCGCTCGATGGCGACGCCGACCGACCAGAACGACATGATGAAGAGGATGACGGCCACCGCGATGGCGATGCCGGACATGTTCTGGGCGATGTCGATGAGATTCAGGCCACCGGCGGCAGCCTGTGCGAAGGCCGGGCTGCTGAAGGCCACCATTCCGAGCCCCGCCCACGCGATTTGCGCAATCTGACGCATTTTCCTGACTTCCATTCGTGCATCCTCCGCTGGAGAAACTGGCGCTGTAGCAGCAGCCGGTGGTTGTTTAACTGAGCGTGAACTGCACGGTGACCGTCATGATGACCGGCACCGGTACGCCGTTCAGGAGCGTCGGCGAGAACTCCCACTGCCGGACCGCGTCGAGCGCCGCCGAGTCGAGCAGCGGAATCGAGCGCAGCACGCGGGCGTCCTGCACCTTGCCGTTCGGGCCGATCGTCGCCTCGATGATGACGACCCCCTGCACGCGGGCCGACTGCGCAATCGGCGGATAGGTGGGCCGCACGTCCTTGAGCTTCATGGGCGGCTTGATGTTGCCGCCGACGCGCACCGGCGCCGCGGGCGGCGGCGGCGGGGGCGGGGGCGGGGCTTCCGGGATGCCGCCGACGACGCCGCCGATCACGCCGCCGGCGATGCCTGCCGGCTCGGCGCGCTCGAAGCTGGTGTCGGGGGGCTCGGGAGCGATTTCCTTCGGGGCCTCGATCGGCGCGGCCGCCGGGTTGACTTCGACAACCGGCTTGGGCGCCGCGGCCTGCGGAGGAGGAGGAGGAGGAGGTGGCGGCGGCGGCGGCGGCGGTGTCGCCGCGAAGGCCAGCATCGACGGCGGCGTCGGCAGCACGTCGGCGGCCATCAACGGAATCACGATCAGCGCGAGTACCGCCGCCGTGTGCACCGCAATCGAGACCGGAACCGTGTACCACTGATTGGTTCCGACCTTGACGGACGGCTCAACGATATCGCCGAACATATGACGTGGCACCGGTCTTAACCCTCCTGAATACGCCCCGCGGCGCCATGCCACGCCCGCCCGCACGTACCTGCGAACGCAGATGAGCTCGTCAAGGGCGGCCGATTATAGCTACCGCAAAAATTGGGTGTCAACGAACGCGCGCCCCCTCCACGAGAGATGCGCCCACAGTGACTTAGACACCGGTTCGTCTAAAGTGCTCCCCGGTTGTAACGGGCAAAGACCGGGCATTTTATACCGGTTCAGCCCAAGCGCAACAGGGAAACAAAAACGGACGGGCAACCCCTCACTGCCTCGCCGCCCCGATTCGCATCCCGTAAAACGAGCGATACACGAAGATGATCGAGATCACGAGGAACGCCGCGGCCAGCCCCCGGGTGACGGCGGGCCCCGCCTCGGTGCTCAGGCGCACGGCGAGCGAGACCGCGAGCAGTCCGAACAGTGTCGTGAACTTGATCACCGGGTTCAGCGCCACCGACGACGTGTCCTTGAACGGGTCGCCGACCGTGTCGCCGACGACCGTGGCCGCATGGAGCGGCGTGTTCTTCATCTTCATCTCGGTCTCGACGATCTTCTTCGCGTTGTCCCACGCCCCGCCCGCGTTCGCCATGAACACGGCCTGGTAGAGACCGAAGAGCGCGATCGAAATCAGGTAGCCGATGAAGAAGAACGGCTCGATGAACGCGAAGGCGAGCGTCGCGAAGAACACCGTCAGGAAGATGTTGAACATCCCCCTCTGCGCGTACTGAGTGCAGATCTCGACGACTTTCTTGCTGTCCTCGACCGATGCCTTGTCCGCGCGATCGAGCCTGATGTTCGCCTTGATGAACTCGACGGCCCGGTAGGCCCCGGTCGTGACCGCCTGCGTGGACGCGCCGGTGAACCAGTAGATCATCGCGCCACCCGTACTCAGGCCGAGCAGAAACGGCGCGTGCAGGAGGGACAGCTTGTCGATGTTCTGCGTGAGACCCTGCGTAAGTTCCATGATGATCGAGAAAATCATCGTGGTCGACCCGACGACCGCGGTCCCAATCAGCACCGGCTTTGCGGTCGCCTTGAACGTGTTGCCGGCGCCGTCGTTCTCCTCGAGGAGGTCCTTGGCCTTGTCGAACGCCACGGTGAGGCCGAAGTCGCGCTTCAGCTCCTCCTTGATGCCCGGAATCCCCTCGATGACGGACAGCTCGAAGACCGACTGCGCGTTGTCCGTGACCGGGCCGTAGGAATCGACCGCGATCGTCACCGGACCCATGCCGAGGAAGCCGAACGCCACGAGACCGAAGGCGAAGACCGCCGGCGCGAGCATCAGGCCCGACATCGACGCGCTCGAGGCGCTGACGAAGTAGCCGATCGACATCAGCGAGACGATGCTCAGGCCGAGCCAGTACGCGCTGAAGTTGCCCGCGACGAATCCGGCGAGGATGTTGAGCGACGCGCCGCCTTCCTCGGACGCGATGACCACTTCGCGCACGTGGCTCGAGTCGACCGACGTGAACACCTTGACCAGCTCGGGAATGATCGCGCCGGCCAGCGTGCCGCACGTGATGATGATGCCCAGCTTCCACCACAAGGTGCCGTCGCCAAGGTCGGGGATCAGGATGCGCGAGACGATGAAGGTGAGGATGACCGAGACGATCGACGTCAGCCACACGAGCGACGTGAGCGGCGCCTCGAAGTTCATGCGGCTGGCGCTGGCGTAACGCGCCTTCGCCATCGCCTCGTTGAGCAGGTACGACGCAGCGCTCGCGATGATCATCATCACGCGCATGACGAAGATCCAGACGAGCAGCTTCACCTGCGTCGCGGCCTGCGGCACCGCCAGTATGATGAACGTGATCAGCGCGACGCCGGTCACGCCGTAGGTCTCGAAGCCGTCCGCGCTCGGACCGACCGAGTCGCCCGCGTTGTCACCGGTGCAGTCCGCGATGACGCCGGGGTTGCGCGCGTCGTCTTCCTTGATGTTGAAGACGATCTTCATCAGGTCGGAGCCGATGTCGGCGATCTTGGTGAAGATGCCGCCGGCGATGCGCAGCGCCGCGGCGCCGAGCGACTCGCCGATCGCGAAACCGATGAAGCAGGGGCCCGCGTAGTCGCCCGGGATGAACAGCAGGATGAAGAGCATGATCAGCAGCTCGACGCTGATGAGCATCATCCCGACGCTCATGCCCGACCGCAGCGGAATCGCGTACACGGCATAGGGCTTGCCTTCGAGGCTCGCGAAGGCGGTGCGCGAGTTCGCGTACGTGTTCACGCGGATGCCGAACCACGCGACGCTGTAGCTGCCCAGGATGCCGACGACGCTGAACAGCAGGATGATCAGCACGCGCATGGTCCCGAGCCCCGAGAGCAGGCCGAAATACAGGACGATGATCACCGCGATGAAGATCTCGAGCAGCGCCAGGAACTTGCCCTGCGTGATCAGGTACGTCTTGCAGGTCTCGTAGATCAGCTCCGAGACTTCGCGCATCGAGCGGTGCACCGGCAGGTTCTTGAGCTGCGTCAGGATGATGAGCCCGAACGCGATGCCGAGCGCCGCGACGACCATGCCGCCCATCAGCAGCGTGCGGCCGTTGTAGCCGCCGACGTCCACCAGGTCCAGGTCCGGCAGCACGAGGCTGGCCTCCCCCCCGGCGCGCTCGGCCTGGGCCGGGGCGGCAGCCGGCTCCGGCTGCTGCGCCAGCGCCCGCGACGGCACCGCCAGGATGGCCGCCAACACCGCCAGCAGCGCACACAGGCGGCCGGCTCCTCTCAACAATCCAGTCTTCGCTCTCATTCGTCCTCTCGTTCGGGTGTAGGGCGCCCCTTTGACGGGGCGCCGCAAGGTCATGGGGCGCCGGAACCCGGCTTGATCGTCCCCGGCAGCGACATCCCGCCGGTCAGGAAAATGCGGATGCCTTCCTCGACGCTCACGTTGGGAAAGAAGGCGCGCGCCCGGGGATACAGCCTGATGTCGCCCAGGTACAGGTGATTGGTCGGCACATAGACCGCAATCAGTTGTTCGGGACCCTGTCCGCGATCGACCGTGAATTCCTTGGTCAGAAATCCCATTACGAGGCCGCGGCGCTCATCGTCCACCATGACCACGCGCTTGAAGCCATACTCGTTGTCCGGCGAGAAGGCCGCAACCAGCTGCTTGACCGGCGAGTAGATCGTCTTGAAGACGGGCACCCGCGTCAGCATCTGTTCCGCACGTCCGAGGATGCGGCGACCGATCACGTTGGTCGCCACGGCGCCGACCACGAGGACGAACAGCAACATGATCAGGATGCCGACGCCCGGCGCGGCACGTCCCACCAGCCGCGTAGCCAGTGGTGCCGTGAAGTCGTCAATGATACCGAATATCCACACCAGGGCCGCAATGCTGATGACCAGCGGGACCGTGACGAAAAAGCCCGCGAGGAAGCGGCGTCTCAGCCACTGACCGATGCCATCCTCCTCCACGCCTATCTCCAGCCCGCCGCCAGCGCGGCGAAAATCGCCAGCCCCAGCACGATGCGATACCAGGCAAACGGCGCAAACCCCGCCCGCCGGATGAACTCGAGGAACGGACGGATGACGAGCAGCGAGGCGATGAACGCCATCACGAAGCCGATCGCGATCTCCGCGGCGCGCTCGGGCGCCAGCGAGCTCCGCACCTCGAGCAGGTCGTGGCCGAAGGCGGCCGCCATCGTCGGGATGGCGAGAAAAAACGAGAACTCCGCGGCAGCCGGCCGATCGAGCCCCATCAGCATGCCGCCCACGATCGTCGCGCCGCTGCGCGAGACGCCGGGAACGATCGCGAGCATCTGGCAGAGCCCGACGCCGAACGCGCGGCCGATCGGCGTATGCTCCGCGTTGAGAATCGTCGGAACCGGCCGGAAGCGCTCCACCACGAGCATGACGACCCCGCCGGCGATGAACGAGGCCGCGTAGACGGCGGGCGTGTCGTAGAGGACAGACTTGACGAAGTCCGACAGCAGCGCGCCGGCGACGAGCGCGGGGATGGTGGCAATCACGATCATCGCCGCGAAGCGCCGCGCGTCGGGGTCGGACGGCAGCCCCGCGATGACGTGCAGGATCTTCACGCGATACAGCCAGACGATCGCCAGGATCGATCCGAGCTGGATCATCACCGTGAAGACGCCCATCGGATCCTGGAATCCGAGCAGCTTCTCGCCGAGCAGCAGGTGCGCCGTCGACGACACGGGCAGAAATTCCGTCAGGCCTTGAACGACCCCGAGAAACGCGGCGAGCAGATACGTCAATCAGCGGTTGGGGGCCGCCTGCGGGCGGCCCGACTTACGATGCCCGCGCCTTGCGCTGCGCTTTCGACTTGCGCGGAGTGGAGGCAGCCGGCGCCGCGGCCGCGGTCGCCGCCGTCGACAGCTTCGACGGCTTCGTCCGGCGCCAGAACGTGACGATCGCCGCGGCAACGAACACGCTCGAATAGGTGCCGGTCACGATGCCGACGATCATCGTGAACGCGAAGCCGTGCAGCACCTCGCCGCCGAAGAAGAACAGCGCGAGGGCCGACAGCAGCGCGGTGCCCGCGGTGATCACCGTCCGGCCGAGGGTCTGGTTGATCGAGATGTTGATGATCTCGCTCAGCGAGTCGCGCCGCATCTTCCGCATGTTCTCGCGGACGCGGTCGAAGATGACGATGGTGTCGTTGGTCGAGTAGCCGGTCACCGTCAGGAGCGCCGCGATGACGTTCAACGACAAGTCATAGCGGAAGAACGCCAGGAACGCGAACGTCACGAGCACGTCGTGCAGCGTCGCGATGACCGCGCCGACCGCGAACGAGAACTCGAACCGGAATGCGATGTAGGCCAGGATGCCGATGAGCGACAGGACGAACGCCGAGATACCCTTCTGCGTCAGCTCTTCGCCGACCGAGGGGCCGACGATCTCGGTGCCGACCACCGTCGGCTTGAGGCCCGCCTTCTGGAGGGCCTGCTCGATCGCCTGCGCGCGCGCGCTCAGCGACGCGCCCTGCTCGGCGCCGACCTGCGGCACGCGCACCATCACCTGGCGCAGCGACGGGTCGCCGTAGGACTGGACGACCGCATCCTGGCCGCCGCCCGGGTAGTTCTTGTTGAGCGCGTCGCGGACGACCTCGACCGACGGCGCCTGGTCGAACTGCATGATCACCGACGTGCCGCCGGCGAACTCGATCCCCTTCGGCAGCCCCCTCGTGTAGATCACGAAGAGGCCGGCGAGGATCAGGACCCAGGACAGGGCGACGGCGTGCCACCGCCACCGCAGGAAGTTGTAATTCGGGTTGGTGAAGATATGCATGGGAGTCTCGTCTCTAGATCGACAGCGTGGCGGCCTGCTGCTGCTGATGCGTGCGGCGGCCGAGCGCCAGCTCGAAGAGCGTCTTGGACACGAAGATCGACGTGAACAGGTTCGATGCGAGGCCGATGATCAGCGTGTAGGCGAAGCCGCGAATGGGACCGGTCCCGAACTGAACCAGGAACAACGCCGCGATGAGCGCCGAGACGTGCGTATCGACCAGCGTCCAGAAGACCCGGTCGAATCCCGCGTTGATCGACGCGCGCACGCCGTGCTGCGCCTCGAGCTCCTCCTTGATGCGCTCGAAGATCAGCACGTTCGAGTCCACGCCGATGCCCATCGTCAGCACGAAGCCCGCGATGCCGGGCAGCGTCATGACGGCACCGATGTACGCCATCAGGCCGAGGAGGATGATCAAGTTGAAGAGGAGCGCGATGATCGCGTTCACCCCCGACAGCTTGTAGTAGATCAGCATGAACGCGATGATGAGCAGCAGGCCGACCACCGATGCGGTGACACCGGATCGGATCGAGTCGGCGCCGAGGCTCGGGCCGATCGTCCGCTCCTCGAGGTAGGTCAGCTGCGCCGGCAGCGCGCCCGACTTCAGGATGAGCGAGAGGTCGGTGACCTCGTCGCGCGTCACGCCCGTGATCTGGCCGTTGTCGGTGATGCGCGACTGAATCGTCGGCGCGGAGGTCACGCGGTTGTCGAGGATGATCGCGAGCCGGCGCCCGATGTTGGTCTCGGTGATGGTGCCGAACTTCCGTGCGCCCTCGCCGTTCAAGGTGAAGCTCACGGCCGGCAGGTTGTTCTGGTCCACCGCGGGACGCGCGTTGGTCAAATCGTGGCCGCTGACGGCGGCCGCCTTCCGCACCATGTAGTAGACGGTGCCGCCGCCGGTCGCATCCGCGTTGCCGGGCACGATGTCCATCCCCTCGGGAACCTGGCCGTTCTGCATCAGGGCCTCGCGGGTCTGGGCAGGTCCGCCTTCGACGATCTTCAGCTCGAGCAGCCCCGTGGAGCGGATGATTTCCTTCGCGTGCTCGACGTCCGTCACGCCCGGCAGCTGCACGAGAATCTCGTCGCCGTTCTGTCCCTGCTCCGCGATTTGCGGCTCGGCGACGCCGAGCTCGTTGACGCGACGCTCGATCGTCTGCCGTGCCTGGACCACCGAGTCGATGCGCAGCTGGTTCTGGACGTTCGGCTTCATCGTGAACGTATAGCTGCCGTTGGTGCCGGGGCTCCTGTCGAAGTTCGTCGCCAGGTCGGCGGCAGCCTCGCGGAAGGCCGCCTCCTGCGCTGGCGGCACGCCCTCGACGCGAATCTGCGCGATCGACGGCGTCGCGACGCTCGTCACCGGGATCGCGCGCATGCGGAGCGCTTCGCGCAGGCGCTCGGCGGCCTGGTCGGTCTCGAGGCGGATCGCGTCGTCGGTCTGCACGCGCAGCACCAGGTGAACGCCGCCCTTCAGGTCCAGGCCGAGCTTCAGCTGCTTCTGCTGCAGCCAGCCGGGCGACGGAATGCGGTAGTACGACGCGAGAATCGGATAGACGCCGACGCCCGCGAAGATCACCAGCACGGCGACGATCGTGATGATTTTCCAGCGAATGTTCTTGTTCATGACGAGCTGCTGCCTTCCGACACCGGCGTCTGCCCCTGGTAGCCGACGATGGCGTTGCGAGAAACGTCCACGCGCACGCGCTCCGCTATCTGCAGCTGGAGCGCCTGATCGTTGATCTTCGTGATCGTGCCGTAAATGCCTCCGGACGTCACGACCTTGTCGCCCTCTTTCAGACCCGACAGGAAGTCCGCCACCTTCTGCTGCCGCCGCTTCATCGGCATCAGGATGATGAAGTAGAAAATGGCCAGCACGAGCGCGAAGGGCATCAGCTGCACCAACGCGCCGGGTCCGCCCTGGCCGGGCGCAGCCATGGCAACGAGGAACATCGCGGTCATGAGTCGAGCGACAGGCGGGAAACCGATCGAAGGAACTCCTGCCTGAATCTATCGAAGGTCCGAAGCGATATAGCGTCCCTGATCCTCCGCATGGTGTCAAGGTAGAAGCTGAGATTATGCAAGGTGTTAAGGGCTCCCGCGCTCATTTCCCCCGCCATGTACAGATGCCTCAGATAGGCACGGGAATGCGTGCGGCACGTGTAGCACGTGCACGCCGGGTCCACCGGACCCTCGTCCTCCGCATATCGTGCGTTCCTGATGTTGACACGGCCCTGGCTCGTAAAGAGCTGGCCGTTCCGCGCGTTGCGTGTCGGCAGCACGCAGTCGAACATGTCGACGCCGCGGGCGACGCACTCGACGAGGTCTTCCGGCGTGCCCGTGCCCATGAGATAGCGCGGCTGCGCCTCGGGAAGGCGGTGCGCCGTGTCAGCGACGACCGTGTACATAAGGTCCAGCGGCTCGCCGACGCTCAGCCCCCCAATCGCGTACCCGTCGAATCCGATGTCGACCGTCGAGGCGGCGCTCCGTTCCCGCAGGTCCTGGAACACGCCGCCCTGCACGATGCCGAACTGCGCCTGCCCCGCGTTGGTCGCCCCGATTTCACCCGAGGCGCCCTCGCGAATCTGCGTGAGCCGCGCACGGCAGCGTGCCGCCCAGCGAACCGAGCGCTCCATCGATCGCGCCGCCTCGTCTCGAGTCGCGGGATACGCGAGACACTCGTCGAGCACCATCGCAATGTCGGAGCCGAGACGCGCCTGGATGTCGGTGGCGCTCTCCGGCGTCAGCAGGTGCGGTGAGCCGTCGAGGTGCGAGCGGAACTCCGCGCCGTCTTCCGCGATCTTGCGCCGGTCCGCCAGGCTGAACACCTGGTAGCCGCCGCTGTCGGTGAGGATCGGATGCGGCCACGCGATGAACCGGTGCAGGCCGCCGCGCCGCGCGATCAGCTGGTCGCCGGGGCGCAGATACAGGTGATACGTGTTGCCGAGGATGATCTGCGCGCCCGCTTCCTCGAGGTCGCGCTGGCGCATCGCCTTGACGCTCCCCTGGGTGCCGACCGGCATGAACGCCGGCGTCTGGACGAGGCCATGCGGCGTGTGCAGCTCGCCGAGGCGGGCGGCGCCATCCGTGCCGAGCAAGGAGAAGCTGAATCCTGAGGGCACGCTACTATTAGATCTCAGGTGGTCCGGCTGAAGCCGGACTCTGCCGATGTCCGGTGGAGTCCGCCTTCAGGTGGACCTTCTCAATCCTGTGAAGAAACTTCGCGTAGGCGTCATCTACGGCGGGCGATCGGGCGAGCACGAGGTGTCGGTCGCCTCAGCGGCGTCGATCATCAAGCATCTCGACCGCAGCCGCTACGAGCCGATCCCCATCCGCATCGAAAAGGACGGCCGGTGGACGCTCGCGGACAAGGCGCCGACCGCGATTTCGGCCGCCGATGTCATCGAGCACGTGCGGCTCGAATCGGCACGGTCGATTCGTCCCGGCCGCGAGGCGCACCTGGTGGCGCACCCGGGTGAGGACACGGTCCTTTCGATCGAACGTCAGGCGCCTTCGTCCGACATCGATGCGACCGGCGCGGCAACCGTGCGCGGCGTCGGTCTGGACGTTGTCTTCCCGGTGCTGCACGGACCCTACGGCGAGGACGGCACCGTCCAGGGACTGCTCGAGCTGGCCAACGTCCCCTACGTCGGCGCCGGGGTGCTCGGCTCGGCGGTCGGCATGGACAAGGCGGTGATGAAGACGCTGTTCATCGCCCGCAACCTCCCCGTCGGCCCGTACCTGGTCGTGCTGCGGCCCGAGTGGACCGCGGCGGCGGAGGCGATCACGAGGCGCGTGACGGAGGAGCTGCACTATCCGGTTTTCGTCAAGCCGGCGAACCTTGGGTCGAGCGTCGGCATCTCGAAGGCAAAATCCGGGTCGGATCTGCGGATCGCGATGGAACTGGCGTTGCAGTTCGACCGCAAGATCGTGATCGAAGCGGCTGTTCCGAACGCCCGCGAAATCGAGTGCGCCGTCCTCGGCAACGACGAGCCCGAGGCCTCCGTGCCGGGGGAAATCATCCCCTCACGCGAGTTCTACGACTACGAAGCGAAATACCTGGATGACGCCTCGCAGGTGATCATCCCCGCGGCGCTCGGCGACGCCCAGGTGCGCGAGGTCCAGCGCCTGGCCATCGAGGCGTTCCGCGCGGTGGACTGCGCCGGCATGGCGCGCGTCGACTTCTTCCTGTCGCGTGACGAGGGAAGGATGCATCTCAACGAGGTGAACACCATCCCCGGGTTCACCACCATCAGCATGTATCCGAAGATGTGGGAGGCCTCTGGCCTTTCCTACTCCGCGTTGATCGACCGCCTGATCACGCTCGCGCTCGAGCGCCACGCCGAAAAACAGCAGCTGCGTACCAGCGTCACGTGACTTCGACCTTCAGCGGGCACGCCCGGGTTCGCTCGTCGAGCTTCGGCGGGCACGCGACCCTGCGGGCGCTCGCCTGCGCGATGGTCGTGTGCATCGCCGGCGCGGAACCGGCCGTGGCGTCGCAGCCGGCCGCTGGCCAGGGTCTCACCGGAGGCCCTCACGTCGTTCGCGCCTACGACGCCATCTTCGACGCGCGGTTCGACGATCTGCCGGAGCTGCTGGCGCGCACGTGCCCACCGGCGCCGGCCGAAACCTGCCAGCTCCTCGACGCGGTCGGCGTCTGGTGGCGCATCCAGCTCGACCCCGCGAGCCAGGCCCGCGACGCGGCGTTCCAGGCGAAGGTCGACGCGGCGATCGCGGCAACGGACGCCTGGACCAAGCGCGAGCCGCAGCGGGCGGAGGCGTGGTTCTACCTCGGCGGCGCGTATGGTGCTCGCGCGCAGTGGCGAGTCCTGCGAGGCGAGCAGGTGGGCGCCGCCCGCGACGGCAAGCGCGTCAAGGACGCGCTCGAGCGATCGCTCGTGCTCGATCCCGACCTGCAGGAGGCCTACTTCGGCATCGGCCTCTACCACTATTACGCGGATGTCGCGCCGACGGCCGCCAAGATCTTGCGGTTCCTGCTGCTGCTTCCGGGTGGAGACCGCGCCGAGGGGATGAAGGAGATGCTGCGCGCGCGCGAGCACGGCGCGCTGTTGAGGGACGAGGCCGACTACCAGCTCCACGTCATCGAACTGTGGTACGAGAAGCAGCCGCAGCGCGCGCTCGACCTGCTGACGCAGATGCGCGACCGTCATCCGAGGAACCCGCTCTTCCCGCAACTCATCGCGCACGTGCAGGACGCCTACCTCCACGACCTCGCGGGCAGCCTCCGCACGTGGCGATCGCTGCTCGACGCGGCGCGCGCGCGCCGCGTCGCCTACGCGGAGCTCGCCGAAGTCCGCGCGCGGCTCGGCATGGCGTCGGTGCTCGAGCGCAACAACGACAGCAGCGCAGCCATTGAACAGCTTCGCGCGGTGATCGCGGCCAGGCCGCTCGCGCCGTTCGGCTCGTACGCGCAGGCGCAGCGCGACCTCACGCGTCTGCTCGCGCGCTCGCCCGCGTCGCGCTGAACTTCCGCGCGCGATCCGGCCCGACACTTGACCCAACGCTCGCTTTTGTGCTTGACAGAAAAAAAATCTCACCCATAATCTACATCTGGTATGAGGGTGGATGGCTCAGCCCACCCGTAGTGACGACCAAGCGGTTCGTCGGAGGCTGAGTCACAACAACCTGAGGAGAAAAAAATGGCGAAGAAGGCTGCCAAGGGCGGAAAGAAAAAGGCCGCGAAGAAGCGGTAAATCCGCCGCAGTGACCTTTCGGGGTGCTCATTGAGCACCCCATTTTTTTATCCCGGATCTTTTCATCGTACGAGTTGCTGCTCTCCCGCGTCGCGTCCTGCGCGCGGGAGTTAGCCCACGAAGCGAGGTCGCCTGACGCCGGGCCGACGTGCCAGGCGGCAGAGTGCGCCGGCAAGCAGGCCTGACCCCGCAATCCAACCAGGAAGGGAGGACATCCTCAATGGCGAAGAAGGCTAAAGGCGGTAAGAAGAAGGCGGCGAAGAAGAGATAGCCTCGCTGCTCTCAGAAAAGGGGACGCTCGGGCGTCCCCTTTTTTTTGATTGTCGAATTTCCGAATTTTGGGATTTGGGATTTACTGCAATGTCTTCCCGTCCCAGATCTGCACGCGGCGAATCACGTCCCACGGCTGAACGCGATCGACGATCTCGATGCCGTTCACGACGCGGCCGAAAACGGTGTAGCGCGCGTCGAGATGCGGCTGCGGTGAATGCGTGATGAAGAACTGGCTCCCGCCGGTGTCCTTCCAGTCGAGCGCCATTCCCACCGTGCCGCGGAGGTACGGCAGCTCGTTCAGCTCGTCGCGAATCGTGTAGCCGGGCCCGCCTTCCCCGTCGCCACGCGGATCGCCGTCCTGGACGACGAAGTCGGGAACCACGCGGTGAATCGCGATGCCGTTGAAGAACCCCTTGCGCGCGAGCTCGATGAAGTTGGTGACGGTGAGCGGCGCGTCCGTGATGGCCAGCTCGATCTCGACGGTGCCGCGATCGAGCTGGATGAACGCGTGCGGTGAGAATTGGGGCGAGAGCAGCGACTGCCGCGTCGCCTCGTCCATCGGACGTTGAACGGCCGGCCGCATCGCGGCCGCGGTATCGGTGACGCCCTGGTCGCGCAGGAGCATCGCCGCCTTCACGCGCAGCGCCCAGTCCCTGTCCTGCAGCGCCTGCTGGAGCACCGGCCGCGCGCTCATCGGATCGAGCGTGTTGAGCGCCGTCAGGATCGCGGCCCGCGCGACGTAGGTGCTGTCGCCGACCGTCGCCGCGTAGGCGTCGGAGAGAGCGCGCGCCGCGCCCGTCGCCTTGATCTCCCCCAGGCCCGCCGCGGCCGTCGCGCGGACGACGAAGTCGTCGGCTTTCAGGCGATCGACGAGGACTTTCTCTGTGTCGGGCGACTTCGACGCGATCAGCGCGCGCAGCACCGCCGGGACCACGCGCTGGTCGCGGTCCTGCAGCATCGAGACGAGACGCGCCTGCCCCTGCGCGCCGGGCAGCATGGCGAGCGCCTCCGCCTGCGCGATGCGGACGGTCCAGTCGCGGTCCGGATCCAGGCCCGACAACGTCGTCAGGAACGTTTCACTGTCGATCGACGCGAGCGCGCGAATCGCGGTGCCGCGGATGGCGGGCGCCGGGTCCGACATCAGGTCGATGATGAAGTCGAGCGAGTCGGGGCTGTGCAGGGCCGCGAGCGCGGTGGCGGCCTCGAGCCGCAGCGTCGGATCGCCCTCGCCCTGCGCGAGGATCCTTTCGAAGACCGTGCGCGACGCGGGATCGCCCATCGCGGCGAGCGCGCGCAGCGCCTCGATGACGATCGCGGGATCGCGCTGGCGCTTGTTGACGAGGTCCCGGAGCGCGGCCGCGGCGGTCTGCGCCTTCAGCGCGCCAAGGCCGCGAGCCGCAAACGCCGCGGTGAATCGTCCCGGCACCTGGAGCAGCGCCATCAGCGGTGCCGCCGCGCGCGGGTCGCCCGCGCGTCCCAGCGCGAAGGCCACCGGCCACCAGGTGGAGACCGGCGCGCCGTTCGCGTCGAGGACGGCGGCCGCGATACCGTCGTACGCGCCGAGCCGCACGAGCGCGTAGAGACCCAGACGGGTCGCCTCCGCCGGCGGCGCCAGCGGATAGCTGAGATCGTCGGGCCCGATGTTGTTCAGCGCGCCGCCCTGCACGAATGCCTTCACCATCGCGGCAACGGCGGGCGCGTCGCCCTTGTCGCCGATCGCGCCGAGCGCTTCCGCCGCGCGCCCCTGCACCAGCGGCTCGCCGTCCTTCAACGCGTTCAGCAGCGGCGGACGAGCGGACGCGTCGCCGATCAGCCCCATGGCGAACGCCGCCATCTGGCGCACCTCGAACTCCGGATCGCCGAGCGCCTGTCGGAGGGCGGGAACCGCTTCAGGCAGGCCCACGCGGCCGATGGCGAGCGCCGCGCGCCGGCGCGTGCGCCCTTCCTCGTCCGCCAGCAGGCGCAGGAGATCCGACGGCGGCGGCGGCGCGACGATTGCCGGACGCGCGTTGGACGCGGGCACGAGGATGACCGGCGCCGGCGGATTCGGATCGCGGAGAATCCGCTGATCCTCGAGGCGCAGGATCCATCCGAGCTTCTCTTCCCACGTGACGACGGGAAGCTTGACGACCGGGGCGGGCGGCGTCGGCGGGACTTTGGCGCAGGCAGCGCTGAAGAGCAGCAGGCCAAGGACGAACGGCCTGAGGCTCAGCGAGCAACGTGCAGGAGCCTCGAGCCCCGGGCCTTGAGCCTGCCGCATCCGCCGATGATAGCATCGCATCGCGCACGCCTTTGACGCCCTTTCAATACATCGCCATCGAAGGGCCGGCCGGTGTCGGCACGTCCTCGCTCGCGGAACGTGTCGCGGCGCGTCTCGACGCCACGGCCGTGCTGGAGGATGCGGAGAATCCGTTCCTCGCGGATTTCTATGCGGGTCGACCGGGCGCGGCCTTACAGGCGCAGCTGTTCTTCTTACTGAATCGTCATCGCCAGCTCGTCGGCCTCCAGCAGGGGAACCTGTTCGCGCAGGCAACGGTCTGCGACTACCTCTTCGACAAGGACAAGATCTTCGCGTATCTCAATCTCGACGATAACGAGCTGTTCATCTATCAGCGTCTCTACGAATTGCTGTCGAGGGACGTCCCCGCGCCCGACCTCGTGATCTACCTGCAGGCGCCGACCGACGTGCTGGTGCGGCGTCTGCGCGAGCGCGCCAGGAACGCGGAGCGCGACGGGCTCGACCCCGACCCCGATTACCTTCGCGAGCTGAACGAGGCCTACCAGCACTTCTTCTTTCACTACTCCGCCACCCCGCTGCTCGTGGTCGAGACCTCGCAGCTCGGCGTCGATGCCAGCGATGAGGCGGTGGACGACTTGATCCGGCAGATCAGGACGATGAACCGGGGCACGCGCTACTATGTGCCCCGGAAGTAACGCAGGAGCATTTTGAATTACCCTAATCTCCGGTAATGGCCTGGTTCAAGAAGACCCGAAAGCCCATCGAATCGACCGGCGAGAAGCCGAGCCGCGTGCCCGAGGGGCTGTGGGTCAAGTGCCCGGGCTGCACGCAAATCATCTACAACAAGGATCTCGACAAGAACCAGCAGGTCTGTCCGAAGTGCGCGCATCACTTCCGGATCGGCGCCGCGGACCGGCTCCGCACCCTGTTCGATGACGGCGAGTGGACCGAGCACTTCCGCGCCCTCACGTCGAACGACCCGCTGAAGTTCACCGACACCAAGCCGTACCGGCATCGACTCAAGGACACCATGTCGAAGACCGGCATGAGCGACGCCGTGATCGTGGCGACCGGCAGCCTCGATGGCCTCGACGTCGTCGTCGCCGCGATGGAGTACTCGTTCATCGGCGGCAGCATGGGCGTCGTGGTGGGCGAGAAGATCACGCGCGCGATCGAGATGGCGCTCGAACACCGCACCCCGGTGATCATCATCTCGTGCTCTGGCGGGGCGCGCATGATGGAAGGCGCGCTCTCCCTCATGCAGATGGCCAAGGTCTCGGCCGCGCTCGCCAGGCTCGATCGCGCCAGGCTGCCGTTCATCTCCGTGCTGACGGACCCGACGACGGGCGGCGTGACCGCGAGCTTTGCGATGCTCGGCGACCTGAACGTCGCCGAGCCGAAGGCGCTGATCGGCTTCGCGGGCCCTCGCGTCATCGAGCAGACGATCCGGCAGAAGCTGCCCGAGGGGTTCCAGCGAAGCGAGTTCCTCCTCGAGCACGGGATGCTCGATCTGATCGTGGACCGCCGGGAAATGAAAGCGATGCTGGCGCGCGCGCTGCGGTTCATGGGCGCGCAGACCGTGCCCGCCGAACCCGTCGCTGTTGGTGCTCTCGTGTCCGATACCTGAAGCCTGACACCTGACCCCCTTTCACGTCTGTTCGAGCTCGAGACGCTCGGCATCAAGCTGGGTCTCGACAACATCCGGCGCCTGTGCGCGGCGCTCGGTCATCCCGAGCGCACGTTCGTCTCGCTGCACGTCGCGGGCACCAACGGCAAGGGCTCGGTCACGGCGATGGTCCACGCGGCGCTGGTCGCCGCGGGGATACGGGCCGCGCGATACACGTCACCGCACCTCGTCCGCCTGAACGAACGATTCGTCGTCGGCCGCGAGGCCGTGGACGACCAGACGCTCGAGACGGTGGCCGCCGACGTGCTGAACGCGATCGATCGGCCGCCAACCTTCTTCGAAGCCACGACGGCGATGGCCTTCGAGATCTTCAGACGTGCCAGGGTCGAGGCCGCTGTCATCGAAGTCGGCCTCGGCGGACGCTTCGACGCCACCAATGTCCTCGAACCGCCCGTCGGCGCGATCACGTCAATCGCGTTGGATCACGAGGAGCACCTGGGACACACGATCGACAGGATTGCCTTCGAAAAGGCCGGCATCGTCAAGCCGGGGATGACGATCGTCTGCGGCGCGCTGCCGGATATGGCGCTGGACGTCATCCGGCGCATCGCCACGGAACGGGGCGCGCGCCTGGTGGAAGCCGCGAAGGCGGCGCAGGTGCAGAGCACGATGGAGGATGGGCGCGCGCGGCTCACCATCGAAACACGCAGCGGCCGCTACGGCCCGGCGCTGCTGGCGCTGCGTGGCGAGCACCAGGTCGGCAACGCCGCGGTCGCGGCCGTGGTGCTCGACGCGGCGCGCGAGCAAGGGCTGGCGATACCGCCTGAGGCCGTGACGCACGGCTTCGAACACGTCGAGTGGCCGGCGCGGCTCGAGCTGCTGCATCTTCCCGGCGGCGCGCGCGTGCTGCTCGACGCCGCGCACAACCCCGAAGGCGCGCACGCGCTGCGCGAGTACCTCGCCCGCTGGCATCCGGAACGGCCGGCGCTGGTCGTCGGCATCATGCGCGACAAGGATGCGGACGCGATCCTGCGCGAGCTCCTGCCGGTCACCTCGTCCGTTGTCGCGACGGCGGCGAACACACCGCGTGCGATGCCCGCCAGCGAGCTCGCCTCGCACGTCACGGCTGTCGATGCGGACAGAGAGGTCGTCGCGTGTGCGGACGTCGGGGCAGCCCTCGATGCCGCGCTCGCCGCGAGCCGAACGGTATGCGTCGCGGGTTCGATCTTCCTCGCGGGCGCCGTTCGCGACCGTCTCCTCGCCCTGCCGCGCCGAAGCGCGGAGCGCGAAGGCGGGGCCGGCCCCGCCGAAGCGCGATAGCGCGAAGTCGGGCGTGATATCCTGCGGTGATTCCTCAAGATTTGACGTGTTTTTCAAGGCAACCACAGGTTTTCTTCTTCCCGGCGCCGCGTGTCTCTGGGCCGCCGCCGCATTCGCGCAGGCTCCGGCGCCCGCGCCGCCGCCGGCGGGCACGGCCACCACACAGGGGACGACGGGTCTTCCGAGCGGCATCACGACGTACTCGAGCTGGAAGTTCGAGCGCGTGGGCGACCACTTGCACCTGATCAACCAGGCGGCGATCGAGGGCCCCAATCTCAAGTTCTTCGCCGACGACGTGGACCTCTATACGAATACGAATCGGATTGTCGCGAGCGGCAACGTCGTGTTCACCAATTCCGAGGGGCGCATCTCGTCCGAGAAGCTGGAATTCAACACGGGGACGGGCGTCGGCACCTTCTACGACGCGTCGGGCATCATGTCGCTCGGCGCGGCCGCCGGCGCGAACGCCGCCGCGTTCGGCGGCCAGGAACCCGACGTCTATTTCTACGGCGCGAAGATTGAGAAGCTCGGCCCCCGCAAGTACCGGATCACCAACGGCGGCTTCACGACGTGCGTGCAGCCGACGCCGCGCTGGGAGGTGACGAGCGGCAGCGTCATGCTGAACCTGGACGACTACGCCATCGCGCGCAACACGCTGCTGAAGGTCAAGGGCGTCCCGATGTTCTACCTGCCGGTGCTGTACTACCCGATCCAGAAGAGCCAGCGCGCGACCGGCTTCCTGCTGCCGACCTACGGCACCTCCACGCTCAGCGGCCAGAAGGTCAGCAACGCGTTCTTCTGGGCGATCGATCGCAGCCAGGACGCGACGTTCTTCCATGACTGGTTCACGCGAACCGGCATGGGTGAGGGGAGCGAGTATCGCTACATCGCGGGGCAGCAGTCGGCCGGCAACGTCCGGCTCTATCGGTTCGTGCAGCACGAGGCCGAGTACACCCAGTCCGGCGTCACCACGTCGCTCCCGGCGAAGACCAGCTACGAGTTCACCGGGGCGGTGACGCAGGCGCTCGGCGGCGCCGCCCGTGCCCGGATGCGCCTCGATTACTTTTCCGACGTGTTCACGCAGCAGCTCTATCACCAGAACATCTACGAGGCGTCGCGGCGGAACCGGCTCATCGAGGCTGGCGTCAGCGACGCCTTCGGTCCGCTCTCGACCACGGCGGTCTACCAGCGCAACGAGACCTTCAACAGCGACACGAGCTCGTTCCTCTACGGCGCGACGCCGAGGGTGACGGCGCTGCTCGCGCCGCAGCAGCTGTTCGGCACGCCGATCTACGCGTCGATGAGCAGCGAGTACGCGTACCTGCCGTACCAAAACCTGACGAGCGGCGTCGTCACGCAGGACAACAGCCTGGGGCGCGTGGACGTGGCCCCGTCGATGCGCCTGCCGCTGTCGCGCCTCACGTACCTGTCCGTCAACACCAGCGTCGCGCACCGCATGACGTACTACACGCGCAGCTACAACGCGCGCGGGCTCGCGGTGAACGACCCGCTCGTCCGCGACTACACGCAGCTGCGCACGGAGCTGCTCGGCCCGGTGTTCACGAAGATCTGGGACACGCCCGACCGCAGCTACTCCGAGCGCATGAAGCACGTCATCGAGCCGGCGTTCACGCTGGACTACACGACGCCGATCAACAACTACAAGCAGACGCCGCTGCTCACCGACACGTCGGATTTCGTCGTCGGCGGCACGACGCGGTTCACCTACGGGCTGACGAACCGGATGATGTATCGCGGCAAGACCGTGGACAACGTTCGCGGCCAGACGCGGGAGTTCGTCACGGTCGGCATTCAGCAGACCTACTACTCGAATTCCGAGTCGAGCAAGTTCGACACGTCGTATTCGAGCTCGAACACCGGCCGCAAGCCGGTCAACCTGTCGCCGATCGCGCTGACGACACGGATTTCGCCCTCGTCGAGGCTCGACGCGAACACGCGCGTCGAATACGACGTCTACGGCCTCGGCCTCGCGGTGCTCAGCGCCGGAAGCTCGATCACGGCGGGCCTCAGCTCCGGCAGCATTCAATTCAGCCGTCAGCACCTGGACCGGACCTCGCCGCCGAGCAGCTACTTCTCCGGCTCGACGTCGCTCCGTTCGCCCAACGGCCACTTCACCGGCACCTACGCCCTCAGCTGGGACATCACGCACTCGACGATCGTCACGCAGAACGTGCTGGGCACCTACATGGCGCAGTGCTGCGGCCTGCAGCTGGAGTTCCAGAAGTTCCACCTGGTGTCGTCGGCGCCGATCGCCTCCGATCGCCGTTTCAACATCTCGTTCGTGCTGGCCGGCCTCGGCACCTTCTCGAACTTCTTCGGGGCCTTCGGGAACACGCTGCGCTGACGTGAAGGGACTGATCCTCAGCGGCGGGAAAGGCACGCGTCTTCGCCCGCTGACGTATACGAGCGCGAAGCAGCTGGTGCCCGTCGCCAACAAGCCGGTGCTCTTCTACGGCATCGAAGCGATCGCCGAGGCGGGTATCCGCGACATCGGCATCGTCGTCGGCGACACCCAGGCGGAAATCCGGGCGGCGGTCGGCGACGGCTCGCGGTGGGGTGTGAGGATCCAGTACATCGAGCAGGACGCGCCGCGCGGCCTCGCGCACGCGGTCAAGATCAGCCGCGACTTCATCGGCGACGAGCCGTTCGTCATGTATCTCGGCGACAACCTGCTGAACAAGGGGATCGCCCAGTTCGTCCGCGAGTTCGAGGCGCAGAAGCCCGCGGCACAGATCCTCTTGACGCGCGTTCCCGACCCGCAGATGTTCGGCGTCGCGCAGCTCGACCAGGGCAGGGTCGTTCGTCTGGTCGAAAAGCCGAAGGAGCCGATCGGCGACCTCGCGCTCGTCGGCGTGTACATGTTCGGCCCCGAGGTCTTCGAGTCGGTGAACCGGATCACGCCGAGCTTCCGGAACGAGCTCGAGATCACCGACGCCATCCAGGACCTGATCGACCGCGGCCTCACCGTCCGCCCGCACATCGTCGACGGGTGGTGGAAGGACACCGGCAAGCTCGAGGACATGCTCGAGGCGAACCGGCTGATCCTCGAGACGTTCGAGCGCCGCATCGACGGCGCGGTGGATGCGGAGAGCCGCGTCGAGGGGAAGGTCGTCGTCGAGAAGGGCGCGGTGATCGAACGGTCGACGGTCCGTGGCCCGGCCATCATCGGCCGCGGCGCGCGCATCGTGGGCGCGTACGTCGGGCCGTTCACCTCGATCGGCAACGACGTCGAAATCAAGGATTCCGAGATCGAGCACAGCATCGTGCTCGAGGGATCGTGCGTGCGCGACCTGGCGAACCGCGTGATCGACAGCCTCATCGGGCGGAACGTCCGCATCTGGCGCGAGCCGGTGAAGCCGAGCGCGTACCGCTTCATGCTGGGAGACAATTCGGAGGTCGGCATCAGATGGTGAGGGAATGGCGGTAGACGAACCGACGCAGTACACCGCGACGATGGCCAGGGCTCCGCGCATCCATGGCGTGAGGACGAAGGTCCTGCGGGTGATTCCCGACGAGCGCGGCTGGCTGATGGAAATCCTCCGCGCGGACGACGCCGACCTGTTCACGACGTTCGGCCAGACCTACATCTCCGCGACCTATCCCGGCGTCGTCAAGGCGTGGCACTACCATCGGCGCCAGGTCGACCACTTCGCGTGCGTCGCCGGGATGATCAAGCTCGTGCTGGTGGACACGCGTCCCGAGTCGCCGACCAACGGCGCCATCAACGAGTTCTTCATCGGCACCCACAACCCGATGCTCGTGCAGGTGCCGAGCCTCGTGTACCACGGGTGGAAGTGCATCAGCACGGAGACGGCGCTCGTCGTGAACGTCCCGACGGAGCCGTACAACTACGCGGAGCCCGACGAGTACCGCCTCGAGCCGCACCACACGCTGCCGTACGACTGGACGCGCAAGGATGGTTGAGGGTGGTTGACGTCCTCGTCACGGGAGGCGCGGGATTCATCGGCAGCAACTTCGTGCGGTACGCGCTCGGCGCGCACGAGGACTGGCGCGTCACCACGCTCGACAAGCTGACCTACGCCGGCCGGCGCGAGAACCTGCGCGACGTCCAGTCGCACCCGCGGCACGAGTTCGTGCATGCGGACATCTGCGACGCCGCGGCCAGCGGCCCGCTCGTCGAGCGCTCGAACATCGTCGTCCACTTCGCGGCGGAAACGCACGTCGATCGCGCCATCATGGCGGCGGGCGATTTCATCAGGACCGACGTCGAGGGCACGTTCGTCCTGCTCGAAGCGGCGCGGCGCGCGCGCGCGTTGGCGCGGTTCGTCCAGATTTCCACCGACGAGGTCTATGGAAGCGTCGCGACCGGGGCGAGCCGCGAGACCGACGAGCTCAGGCCGCGCAATCCGTACTCCGCGAGCAAGGCGGGCGCGGACCGTCTCGCGTACAGCTACTGGGCCACCTACGACGTGCCCGTGATCGTGACGCGCGCGTCCAACAACTACGGGCCGTACCAGTTTCCCGAGAAGGTCATCCCGCTGTTCGTCACCAACGCCATCGACGAGATCCCGGTCCCGCTCTACGGGGACGGACGGAACGTGCGCGACTGGCTGCACGTCCTCGACCACTGCCGCGCCATCGACCTGCTGCTCGAGAAGGCCGTCAACGGCGAGGTGTACAACATCGGCGGCGGCAACGAGGTGATGAACGTCGACCTGACCCACCAGATCCTCGACGGCGTCGGCAAGCCGCGCTCGCTCGTCAAGCCGGTGCCCGATCGGCCCGGGCACGATCGCCGCTATTGCCTCGACACGACGAAGCTGCGATCGCTCGGCTGGGCGCCCCAGGTCCCGTTCGCGGAGGGCCTGCGCGACACGATCGAGTGGTATCGGGAGAACGAGTGGTGGTGGAGGCCGATCAAGGAAGACGATCCGCAGTTCAAGGCGTATTACAAGACGCAGTACGAGAGCAGACGCTGACGGGGGCAGTTCGCGTGAACGGCCTCGATTCCGCTCGCCCCATTCTTGTCACCGGCGCCGCCGGCTTTGCCGGCAGCCACGTCGTCGAGGCGCTTGCCGCCCACGGCACCACCATCGGCTGGACGCACCGCGCGGCGCCACCGGCTGAAATCGCCTCGCTTGCCACGTGGGAATCCGTGAATATGCTCGATCCGGCTGCGGTGCGCGCGGCGATCGCGCGCGCCAGGCCCTCGGCGGTGGTCCACTGCGCGGGAGCGCCCAACGTGGCGCACTCCTGGCGCGACACGCTGACGCCGCTGTCGGTGAACGTCCTCGCCACGCATCACCTGTTCGACGCGTTGCGCCGCGCGGGCGCGCCATCCCGCGTGATCGTCCCCGGCTCGGCAACGGTCTACGCGGCGTCGGCGGCGCCGCTGACCGAAGAGAGTCCCGTCGCCCCGTCGAATCCGTACGCGGTCAGCAAGCTCGCGCAGGAGGAGCTCGCGCTGCGGGCCGCGCGGGAGGACGGCGTCGACGTCATCGTGACGCGTCCGTTCAATCACACCGGGCCGCGGCAGAGCGCCGCGTTCGCGGCGCCGAACATGGCGAGGCAGATCGCGCTCATCGAGGCGGGCCTCGCCGAGCCGCTGATCAGGGTCGGCAACCTCGAGGCGCAGCGCGACTTCACCGACGTCCGCGACATGGCACGCGCCTACGTCGGCCTCATCCACCAGGGGACGCCGTCCACCATCTACAACGTGTCGTCGGGCGTGCCGCGCGTCGTGCGGTCCGTGCTGGACGCGCTCGTCGCGCGCGCCCGCGTCGCTGTTCGCGTCGAGCCCGACCCGGCGCTGATGCGGCCGAGCGATACGCCCGTGCTGGTCGGCGA
>DASQAX010000104.1:0-2784 GCA_035635535.1 Vicinamibacterales bacterium
GTTGCCGATGAACGCGACCGCGTTGCCGTGGACGGCGCCCGGTAGCGACGGCAGGATGTCCCAGCGATTGGCGACCGGGTCGTAGGTTTCGAGCGAGCGAAACGCCGCGCTGTAGCGCTCGTTCTGGACCTCGCCGCCGGCCACGTAGATCTTGCCGTTGTACGTCGCCCAGCCGCCACCGCTTCGCGGGCTGATCATCCGCGCCTTCGCGACACCCCACAGATCCCTCGCGGGGTCGTACTCCTCGACGACGTCGGTGTTGCTCGACGTGGTGACGAAGCCGTGGCCGATGCGGCCGCCGATGACGTAGATCTTCCCGTTGACCACGCCCGAGAACGCGTGGTTCCGCCCCGTCGGCATCGCGCTCTTCGTCGTCCAGGTGTTGGCCGCCGGGTCGTACACCTGGTTGACGCCGAGCACGCGCGCCGGCCCCTGGCCGTTGAACGCCACGTCAGTCGTGTTGTCCATCGTCGTCACGCCGCCGATGACGTAGATCCTGCCGCCGACGCTCTCGGCAATCGCGGAGCAGCGCTTCCCCGGCATCGGCGCCAGCGCCTTGTAGGTGTCGGCGGCCGGGTCGTACTCCCAGGCGTTGTCGACGGGCGCCCAGCCGTTGGCGCCGGGACCGTTCGCGGGACGCTGGCAGCCGCCGAAGAAATAGATCTTGCCGTTCATCGCCGTCTGCGCCTGATGGTGCACGGCGACCGGCAGGTTCTTCTTGCGCGTCCACTTGTCCGGACCCGGGTCGTACTCCCACACCATCGCCGGCGCCGGCTGACCGGTCGCACCGTAGCCGCCGATGACGTACATCTTGTTGTTCACCGAGACGCCGTACAGCTCCTCCTCCGGAACGGGGAACGGCGCGGCCTTCACCCAGCGCAGCGTCGGATCCTGCGCGCGAAGGACCGGCTGCGTTGTCAGCGCGCCAACGGCGGTCGCGGCCGCGACCGCAACCACGGAAATGATTCGCATCTTCATCGAGTCCCCCGTCAATTCGTCCGGCCGGTCGCGGCGGGCATTTCCATCACGCTGTGATCGGCGGTTGCCGGCGCCATCTGATCGGGGAGGCCGCCGTTCTCCATCTTGCCGCTCACGTTGTGCAGCCTGTTGCCGATGAAGGTCATGGCGTTGCCATGCACCGCGCCCGGCAGCGCCGGCAGGAGCTGCCACGTGTCGGTGGCGGGGTCGTACGCCTCGAGCGCGCGGAACGACGCCATCACCTCGCGCGAGATCCACTCGCCGCCGCCGATGTAGATCTTTCCGTTGTAGGTGGCGTAGCCGCCGCCGCTGCGCGCTGTCGGCATCCGCTGCTTGACGCCGCCCCAGGTGTTGGTCGCCGGGTCGTACTCCTCGACCACGTCGGTGTTGCTGCTGTAGGGGATCATGCCGGCGGACTGCCGTCCGCCGATGACGTAGATCTTGTTGTTCGCCACGCCGACGAAGGCGTGATTGCGCGTCGTGGGCATCGGGCTGAGGTCGCTGGCGCCCCACGTGTTCGCGACGGGATCGAACGCCTGATTCCTGCCGCTGATGCGGCTTCCCTTCCCGTTCTCGAACGGCTCGATGCCGCCGACCAAGTAGATCTTGCCGTTCACCGTGGCCGCCACCGCCGAGCAGCGCGGGCCCGGAATCGGCGCCATCGCGCGGTAGCTGTCGACCGCCGGGTCGTACTCCCAGACGTTGGTGACCGCGTCGGTGCCGAAGATGCCCATCCTGCAGCCGCCGAAGACATAGATCTTGTTGTTGAAGACGGCCTGCGCCTGATGATGGACGCGCTGCGGCAGGGTCTTCTTCTTCGCCCACTTGTCTGGACCCGGGTCGTACTCGTAGACGAGGCCCGGCGGGTTGCCGAACGGCATGTAGCCGAAGCCGCCAATCACGTACATCCGGCCGTTGACCGTGACCGCGTACAGCTCTTCCTCCGGCTCCGGGAACGGCGCGGCCTTCACCCAGCGCGGACTGCCCTGCGCGGCGAGGCGCGTGGTCCCGACGGCTGCCGCGATGAGAGAGACGGCCGCGATGATTGCCAGTGAACGCGAATACATCCTTCCTCCTACTTTTCCACTTCTCTACTTTTCCACTTTTCCACTTCGCTACGAGTAGATCATGAACTCCAGCAGGTTGCCGTCCGGATCGCGAACGTAGACACTCGAGCCCGTCTTGCGGCGCCCACCCGGGCGATCCACGGGACCCAGTTCGGTCTTCGCTCCGGCGGTCTCGAGCAGCGTCTTCAGCGCGGCGGCGGTGCCATCCCACACGAAACAGAAATCGCCGCATGGGGGCCTGGCTGCCGGCGCCCGCGACGTGAAGGCGGGATCCTGCCATCGGGCAGGCCGGTGGAAGTTGATCATCTGGCTGCCGACGTACACCGACACCGCATTCGCGTTCTCGGTCATCTGAAACCCGAGACGCCGATAGAACGCGATCATCGCGTCCGTGTTCTGCATCGGCACCGCCACGTGATCGAAGCCGCTCACGCGATTGGCGGTCTGTCCCTGGAGGCTGGCGCTGCTCGCCGCCGCACCCGCAGCCGCGGCGGTCCTCAGAAAGTTGCGACGCGAGGGTGTGGTTCGCATGGTCGTCTCGCTTTCATCGACGCGACGGATCGATGCCGAAGGTGCCCTTCATCCAGACCCACAGCGGCGGCAGCGATGATACGCCGGATGCGGCAAATGCTTCCCTGCTGAGTGCCTGCGCCTTCGCGCGCTGACCGGACATGCAGAGCGAATAGATGTAGAGCACGAACGCGTTGTCGCGCACCTCCGGCGAGGCGGTCGCGCGCTC
>DASQAX010000105.1:0-8349 GCA_035635535.1 Vicinamibacterales bacterium
CGCCGCGTCCCATTCCCTGGACGACGGTCGGCGTCGTCGCGGGCTGCGTGGTGCTCGGCGGCTTCGGCATCATGCTGACCGGCCGCTCGCCGGAGGGGACGACCCCGCCCGTGGCGGCAGGCGTCCTCGCGGGATCCGGCACGCCTGCTCCCGCTGCGCCGGCGCCGCGTGCGGCCGTCCTCGCCGCGACGATGGCAGCACCGGATCCGGCGGCTGTGGCCGTCTCCAATCTGCTTGCCGGGCAGAAGGCGTACGCGTCGGGAAACATCGACGCGTCCGCGCAGCGCCTGCAGTCGGCGGTCGACGCGAATCCGAACGACCATCGGGCGCTGAATGATCTTGGCCAGGTGCTCATCCGCGGCGGCCACGCGCAGGAGGCGACGCAGTACCTGGACAAGGCTGTCCAGCTCGCGCCCGACTCGTGGACCTACCAGTTCAACCGCGCCCGCGCGTACGCGCAGCTGCAGAAGTGGGATCAGGCCATCCAGGGGTATCGGGCGGCCTCTCAGCTGTTCCCGGACGATTACGCCACGCAGTACAACCTCGCGAAGGCGCTGCAGGCCTCGGGTAGCCTGAACGACGCGATTGCCGGCTACGAAAAGGCCATCCAGCTCGCGCCCGGGCAGTCGGATTTCCAGCTGTCGTACGGCCTCGCGCTCGAGGCCGCCAAACGGCCCCAGGATGCGGCGGCCGCGTACAGGCGGTATCTTGAGCTGGAGTCCGAATCCCCTGAGGCCGAAAAAGTGAAAGCGCACCTGGCCGAGCTCCAGCCGGCGGTGCCAACGAAAGGTACCGAGTAATGTCCACCACACGGGTTGCGGTCGCGGTCGTCGGGCTGATGATGTTCGCGTCCCTCGCGTCCGCCCAGGCATTGGGCGACGTTGCGAAGAAGGAAGAGTCGCGGCGGAAGGACGTCAAGGCGCCGGGCAAGGTTTACACGAACGAAAACCTGCGTTCGGAATCGGGGGGACCGGCACCGGCTCCCGCTCCTGCTCCCGCAGCACAGGCTGGCGCGACGGGTACGCAGCAGGTTCCGCCGTCGCCGTCGGGCGTGCAGCCGCCGAAAGAGGGCGACAAGCCGGCGACCGACGAGCCGAAAAAGGACGAGGCCTACTGGAAGGCGCGCATCGGGAAGACGCGCGATGATCTCGGACGCGCGCAGACGTTCGCCGACGCCCTCCAGAGCCGCATCAACGCGCTGACCACCGACTTTGCGGCGCGCTCCGACCCGGCACAGCGCGCGGTCATCAGCACCGATCGCCAGAAGGCGCTGGCCGAGCTCGATCGCGTGAAGAAGGAGATCGCGGCGAACACGAAGGCGATCGCCGACATCCAGGACGAAGCGCGCAAGGCGAACGTCCCCGCCGGCTGGGTCCGGTAGGCCGGGTCCCGCGCAAATTCTGATCACTCCATCGAGCCGCGGCGTGGCAGGAATTGCTGCTCGCCACGGCTCGTTTTCTTTTTCCCCGCGGAAACACCCGATTGTCAGCCGGGCAGGCCGCTTGCGATCGGCGGCGGCATGTCACTCCTCGAAGCGCTGATCGCCTCCGCGATTCTGACGACCGGCCTCCTGTCGCTCGCGCAGCTGCTCGGTCTCGCAACGAACGCAACGGCCGCAGCCGGGCGGATGACGCACGCGGCACTGTTCGCCTCTCAGAAGGTCGAGGAGCTGCGCGCATCTCCGGCGCCGCCGATCGAACAGGGCGCCGACGTTCCCGCTCCGGGCTACAGGCGCGAATGGTCGGTCGTTCCGTGGTCCTCCGATCCCGATCACGTGGCGCTCGTCGAAGTGGTCGTTCGCGTGCCGGGAACCGAGACGCGACTGGTGGCGCTCGCGCCGAGGCCATCGAAATGAAGGGTCGCGCCGGTTTCACGATGGTCGAAACGCTCATCGCGACGATGATCACCGTGAGCGTGGTCGGTGCGGTCCTCGCCGTCGTCGGCCCGGCGCAGGCGGTCGTTCGCGCGCAGGGAGAGGCCGCGGACCTGCAGCAGCGTCTCCGCGCGGCGGCCGACGTCCTCGCCGGCGACCTGCGCGCGGCCGGCGCGGTGCGCCCGTACCGTGTAGGCGCGCTGCGGGACGATGGGCTCGCCGGCGTCTACTACAGGCCCGATACGGTCACCGCGCTCGGCGAGACGAACCGGACGTACTACCTGAAGCCGGATACCTCCGAGTTGATGCAATACGATGGCGGCGTCAGCGATTTTCCGATGGTCGAGCACGTCGTCGCGCTCGCGTTCGAGTACTTCGGCGCGGACGGCGCCGGACGCGCCCTCGTCAGGATCGATCCCGGCATCCTGATCGACGGACCGTGGTCCGAGGACGCCTCCCGTCGCCTCGTGGACGCCGACGTGGAGCGCATCCGGGACGTACGCATCTCGATCCGGCTGGAGGCCACCGCGTCCTCGCTTCGGCGCCTGGTGCCGGACCAGGACATCACGTTCGACGTCGCGCTGCGCAACCTCGCGCCGCCCAGGTAGCGATGGCGCTCGTGACCGTGCTGATGGCGATGCTGATGATGCTTGCGCTCGGCGCCGGCGTGGCGATGACGACGCTGACGGAGAGCACCATCGCCGCGAATCATCGCGACGGCCTCCAGGCACTCTATGCGGCAGAGGCGGGCATCGATCTCGCCGTCAGCCGCCTCCGTTCGATTGCGGACTGGCAGACGGTCGTCAAGGGGGCGCCGGTCACGCTGCTCGACGGCCGCCTTGCCGACCTCCTGCAGGGCGGAACCGTCGATTCGCGCGTCGTCGTCACGGTGACGGTTTCGCCGGATCCGAATGGTCACGAGGGCATCCTCGCGTTGCAATCCAGTGCAATCGTGTCCGGTGGCATCCGCCGCACCGTGCAGATGAGCATCAGGAGACGTCCCGCAACGGGTGAGATCGAGATATTGTCATGGCGTTGAAGACGATGTGCCATTCAGCCGAAACTAGGACTGGAACGTGGCCTCTCCTCCAGTCCTCCTCGTAGAAGACAAAGACTCGCTGCGGACGATGCTTCGCCATGCGCTCGAGGCGCAGGGGCATACCGTCGTCGAGGCCGTTGACGAGCCGTCGGCGGTGGCACAGCTCCGCCAGGAGCGTCCCGTTGTCGTCCTGACCGACCTGAAGCTGCCCGAGGGCGACGGCTTCGGCGTGCTGCGCGCGGCCAAGGAACTGGACGCGGAGCTGCCGGTCGTCGTCATGACGGCGTACGGGAGCATCCAGGACGCGGTGACGGCGATGCGGGAAGGGGCGATGGACTTCCTCGCCAAGCCCGTCGATCCCGACCACCTGCTGCTCATGGTCGCGCGGGCCATCGCGCAGCAGCGGATGGCGACCGAGAACTTCCTGCTCAAGCAGGAGCTGTCCGAACGCCGCGGCGCCCCCCGCATCATCGGCGAGGATCCGAAGCTGCGGCAGGTCTCGCAGCAGCTGCATCGCGCGGCGGGGACGGACACGACCGTGCTGCTGGAGGGGGAGAGCGGCACCGGCAAGGAGCTCTTCGCGCGCGCGCTTCACGCGCTGAGCGGCCGCTCCGACGGCCCCTTCGTCGCGATCAACTGCGCGGCGATTCCCGAGACGCTCCTCGAGACCGAGCTCTTCGGCCACGAGAAGGGCGCGTTCACCGGCGCGGCCGCGCGCAAGCCCGGACGGTTCGAGCTCGCGCATCGGGGGACGCTGTTCCTCGACGAGATCGGCGACCTGCCGATCGGCCTGCAGGCCAAGATTCTCCGGGCGCTCGAGGAGAAGCGGTTCGAGCGCGTGGGCGGCACGCAGTCGCTCCACGTCGACGTGCGTATCGTCGCCGCGACCAACCGCGGTCTCAAGGCAGCGGTCGCTGCCAAGCAGTTCCGCGAGGATCTGTACTTCCGCCTGTCGGTGTTTCCGATCGCCATCCCGCCGCTGCGCGAGCGGCCGGGCGACATCGCCACGCTCGCGCGCCACTTCCTCGAGAAGTTTTCACGCGACCTGAACAAGCAGGTACACTTCGCGCCGGCGTCGCTCGAGGACCTCCAGAGCTATCCGTGGCCCGGCAACGTGCGCGAGCTGCAGAACTGCATCGAGCGGGCGGTGATCCTCTGCGACGACGACGCGATCCATCCGCGTCACCTGAGCCTGTCGTTCCGGCCGGGCGCCGTGGCGCCGCCCGTGAGCCCGTGGGATCAGATCGACCTGTCGGGCACGATGCTCGAGGCCACCCGCCGCGTGACCGGCGAGGTCGAGCGGCGGAAGATCGAGCAGGCGATGAAGGACCACGCCGGCAACAAGCAGCGCGCGGCCGAGCAGCTCCAGATCTCCTTCAAGTCGCTGACGAGCAAGCTCAAGGAATTCGGGCTCTCGGAGTCTTAGGGAACGCGATTAGATCTTCGGCTCGGACATCAGCGCGAGGACGTTGCCCTCCGAATCCTCGAAGTCGGTCAGCCACACTTCCCGATCGGGCAGCTTCGCCACCAGGTGCGGCGCGGTGCGGAAGGTCACGCCGGCGGCGGCCAGCGCCGTATGCGCGGCCTTGATGTCGTCGACGGCGAAATACAGCACCGAGCCCTGATGGTCGAATTCCGGCTCCGGGGGCGACAGCATCAGGCGGACGCCGCCGCAGTCGAAGAACGCCAGTTGCGGGGGCGCCTGGAAGAGCAGCTTGAGTCCCATCGTGTCGCGGTAGAAGCGGACGGCCCGCTCGATGTCGGAGATGCGGATCGAGACCTGGTGAATGCGCTGGAGCGCTGGCGCGACGACCATCTGACCCTCCAGTCCGATTTAGTTAGCCACCACCTACCACCCAGCCTCAGCGCGTCAGGCCGAGCCGCTTCAGGACCGCGCGCAGCTCCTCCTCCGTCACGTCGTCCACGGTCATCGTCGCGCCGATTTCAATCGCGAGGACGAAATGCAGCCGCCCGTGCACGACCTTCTTGTCGCGGCGGATCGCTTCGAGGATTTCGTCGGCCGCCAGGTCTGAAACGGTTGGCAGCGGCCCGAGCTGCGCGATGAGCTGCGCCAGCGCCTGGCGTTCCCGCTCCGCGAGCGCGCCGCGCGCGACCCCCAGGTCGGCCGCCGCCAGCATGCCGAGCGCAATCGCTTCGCCGTGGCGGTAGCGCCGGTACTTCGTGACCGCCTCGAGCGCGTGGCCGACCGTGTGACCGAAGTTCAGGATGCGCCGCGGGCCGCTTTCGCGCTCGTCCGCCGATACTACCCGTGCCTTGATGCGGCACGATTCGATGATCGCCGGCATCAGCACGTCGGGATCCCTCGCGAAGATCTCCTTCGTGTGGCGCGCGACGCGGTCGAACAGCTCGCGGCTCGCGATCATCCCGTACTTGACGACCTCGTACAGCCCGGAGCGGAACTCGCGGCGCGGCAGCGTCTTCAGCAGCAGCGGGTCGATGGCGACGACAGCCGGCTGATGGAACGCGCCGATCATGTTCTTGCCGAGCGCGTGGTTCACGCCCACCTTGCCGCCTATCGAGCTGTCCACCTGCGCCAGCAGCGTCGTCGGCACGTGCGCGAGCGCGATGCCGCGAAGGTATGTGGCCGCGGCGAACCCTGCCGTGTCGCCGATGACCCCGCCGCCGACGGCCACGATCGCGCTGCCGCGATCGGCGCCGGCGCGGATGAGCGCTTCGTAGATGCGCGCGACCGACTGGAGGTTCTTGTAGCGCTCGCCGTCGGGAATCAGGATCGGCTCGGTGCCGGCCGCGAGGTGCTGCAGCTGCTTGCCGTGCAGCCGCCAGATCACGGGACTCGAGACGATGAAGCGCCGCTTGCCGATGCCGTCCTCATCCAGCAGCGCGGGGAGCTGCTCGGCGATGCCGTCGCCGATCCAGATTGCGGAGGCGCGGGCGCCGGTCTCGACGTCGATGCGGACCGCTGCGCGGGTGTCAGGGCTCAAGGGTCGATGCAGCATTGGTAGCATAACCCAGTGGATGTACGCGGAGAGTTCCTCGTCATCGGCAGCGGCATCGCGGGGCTGCGCGCGGCGCTGACGCTCGCCGAGTCCGGCGACGTCGTCATGCTCACGAAGGCGGACCCCGGCGAGAGCAACACCGGCTACGCGCAGGGCGGCATCGCGGCGGCGCTCGGTCCCGGCGACTCGCCGGCGCTGCATGCGCAGGACACGATCGCCGCCGGCGACGGGCTGTGCGATCCCGAGGCGGTCGACGTGCTCGTGAGCGAGGGCCCGAAATACGTCGTCGAGCTGCTCTCGTGGGGCGCGCAGTTCGATCGCGAGACCGATGGCGCGCCGGCGCTGGCGCGCGAGGCGGCGCACAGCGTCAGGCGCGTGCTCCACGCGCACGACGCGACCGGGCGCGAGATCGGCCGCCTCCTCTGGTCGCGCGTCAGCTCGAACCCGCGCATCCGCGTGCTGCAGGACACGGAAGCGATCGGCCTGGTGGTGGCGAACGGTACCTGCGCCGGGGCGCGCTGTGTGAGCGGCGGCCTCGACGCCGGCACGGCCGCCGCGGCGCGTACTCTGGTGGCGACCGGCGGCGCCGGGCAGGTGTTTCGCGAGACGACCAATCCGTCCATTGCCACCGGTGACGGCATCGCGATGGCGGCCGATGCCGGGGCACGCGTGGCGGACCTCGAATTCATCCAGTTTCACCCGACCGTGATGAGCGTCCCCGGCCAGCCGCGCTTCCTGCTGTCGGAAGCGCTGCGCGGGGAAGGCGCGCGCCTGGTCAACGACGCGGGCGAGCGGTTCATGCAGCGGTACGAGCCGGCGGGCGATCTCGCGTCGCGCGACCTGGTCTCGCGCGCGATCGTCCGCGAGATGGAACGGACGCACGCGCCCGTCTATCTGACGCTGGCGCACCTGGATCGCGCGTTCGTCCACGCCCGGTTTCCGACCATCGCGCAGGCCTGCGCACGCGCGGGCCTCGACCTCGCGGTCGACCGGATCCCGGTGAGCCCCGCCGCGCACTACGTCATGGGCGGCGTCGAGACCGACCTGGAGGGGCGCACGTCGGTTCAAGGCCTCTTTGCCGCAGGCGAGGTGGCCTGCACCGGCGTGCACGGCGCCAATCGCCTCGCCAGCAATTCGCTGCTCGAGGGGCTGGTGTTCGGCGCGCGCGCGGCCGATGCGATGACGGCGCCCTTGCGCGCGGCCCGCCTTCGCGAATCCGACGTCGTCGCCTGGGCGACGGATGCGCGGCGCCCGCCCAGCATCGAGGTACCCGCCGTGGACGATGTGCGAGCGCTGATGTGGAGGAACTGCGGCCTGCTGCGGGAACGCCACGGGATGCAGGCGGCGCTCACGCGCCTCGAGGCCTGGCGCGCGCTCGTGCACGGCGCGCCGCCGTCGCGCCTCGCCGACCGCGAGTTCCGCCGCGTGCGCAGCATCGTCAGCGTCGGCCTGCTCGTCGCGCGCGCGGCGCTGCGCCGGGAGGAGAGCCGCGGCGGGCACTTTCGCTCGGACTTTCCGAATCGCGACGACATAAAATGGCGAAAGCACGTCACTGACCGGCTCGGGCCGACCTGAAGGTCGGCCCCTACATCCGGTCGTAGAGGCGGACCTTCAGGTCCGCCCGTACATACGCAGAGAGAAACGTTGGCCGAGACGGACATTCCAGACCTTCCAACCGAGATCACCAAGCAATCGGACGACTTCGGCCGCTGGTACATCGACGTCGTGCGCCGCGCCGAGCTCGCCGACTACTCGCCCGTCAAGGGCTGCATGGTCATCCGGCCGTACGGCTACGCCATCTGGGAGCTGATGCAGCAGGCGCTCGACCGCCGCTTCAAGGCGACGGGCCACGTGAACGCGTACTTCCCGCTGTTCATCCCCGAGAGCCTGCTCATGAAGGAGAGCGAGCACGTCCAGGGGTTCGCGCCGCAGGTGGCGTGGGTCACGCAGGGCGGTAATGAAGTCCTCGAGGAACGGCTCGTGGTGCGCCCGACGTCGGAGACGATCATCGGGACGATGTACGCGAAGTGGGTGCACTCCTGGCGCGACCTGCCGATCCTGATCAACCAGTGGGCCAACGTCGTCCGCTGGGAGAAAGTGACGCGCCTGTTTCTGCGGACGACGGAGTTTCTCTGGCAGGAAGGGCACACCGCGCACGAGACAGCCGAAGAGGCGCAGGAGGAGACGCTGCGGATGCTCGGCGTCTACAAGGATTTCGCGGAGACCGAGCTCGCGATGCCCGTGGTCGACGGCCAGAAGACCGAGAGCGAGAAGTTCGCCGGCGCCGAACGGACCTATTCGATCGAAGGGCTGATGCGCGATGGCCGCGCGCTGCAGGCCGGCACGTCGCACAACCTCGGGCAGAACTTCGCGAAGGTGTTCGACATCAAGTTCCAGGCGCGCGACAAGTCCGTCCAGTACGTCCACGGCACGTCATGGGGCGTCTCGACCCGCATGAT
>DASQAX010000106.1:0-3919 GCA_035635535.1 Vicinamibacterales bacterium
GCCCACAGCGTGAGCGCGATGCTCGAGCCCATCCCCTGCACGAGGCTCAGCCCCGTCGGGTTCCACGCAGCGGCGAAGGTGTCGGGCTTGAACCAGAGCCAGCCGAAGATCGAGAGCAGGCCGACGGGGAGGATCACGCCCCAGACCGTCACGGATCCGATGCGCCCGGTGACCTTGGGACCGCCGAAGTTCGCGATCGTCGTCAGCCAGATCAGCCCGATGACGCCGATGCAGGTGGCGACCGCCGTCGACGACAGCCACGGGAAGAACGCGGCGAGGTAGCCGACCGCGGAGATCGCGATCGCGACGTTGCCGATCGCCAGCGAGAGGAAGTACAGGTAGAACACCATGAAGTAGCCGGGCTTGCCGTACGCGTCCTCCGCGTAGGCCGACATGCCGCCCTTGCGCTGGTTGAAGAGGCCGGCCTGCGCGAACCCGTAGGCAATCGCCATCGAGCCGAGCGCCGTCACCACCCACGACAGCAGCGAGATCGCCCCGACCTTCGCCATGTTCGTCGGCAGCATGATGATGCCCGAGCCCATCATGTTGACGGCGACGATGAAGGTCAGCTGCACGAGCGTCATCTTCTTCTGGTTGCCCATGTGTGCGGGCAGGTGCACCGCGCCTGCCACGGATTGGCGGAGCGGCCTCCGGCCATTCCCGCTCGAGCCGACCTGTGATGTCAGCGGCTGGTTAGACGGTCACGACGGACGGTGAACGCGCCGCTTCACGCGGAGCTGCGCGAGCGACCGCGCCAGCGACGCGTTCACGGTCGCCACTTCCTCGTCGGAGATCCTGTCCCGCAGGCGCGCCTCGGCCCGCTGCCGCGCCGCCTCGATGCGCGCTTCGTCGATGTGCTCCACCGCGATCGCCATGTCGGTGACGATCGCGACCTGGCTCGCGGTGATCTCGACCAATCCCTCGCCGACGGCGAGGAAGTCGTCGCGCCCGTCCTTGCGCACGATGATCTCGCCCGGCACAATGCGCGTCAGCAGCGGCACGTGCTGCGGGTAGATGCCGATTTGCCCGTCGACGGCCGGGAGCGTGACCATCTCGACGTCGTCCGAATAGGCGACGGCGGAGGGGGTCACGATTTCGAGCTTCAGCGTTCCGGCCATCTCAGGCCTCCGTCGCGGTCACCTCGTCGATGCCGCCCTTCATGTAGAAGTTGTCCTCCGGCACCGCGTCGTGCCGGCCTTCCAGGATTTCCTTGAAGCCGCGGACGGTCTCGGCGACGGGCACCTGCCGGCCTTCGCGCCCCGTGAACACCTGCGCGACGCTGAACGGCTGGCTGAGGAACCGCTGGATTTTCCGCGCGCGAAACACCGTCTGCTTGTCCTCGGGGGACAGCTCGTCGATGCCGAGAATCGCGATGATGTCCTGCAGGTCCTTGAAGCGCTGCAGCACCTTCTGGACACCGCGGGCGACCGTGTAGTGCTCCTCGCCGACAATCTCGGGCGCCAGCGCCCGCGAGGTGGACGCCAGCGGTTCGACCGCGGGATAGATGCCGAGCTCGGCGATCGCGCGCTCGAGCACGATCGTCGCGTCGAGGTGCGCGAAGGTCGTCGCCGGCGCGGGGTCGGTCAGGTCGTCGGCGGGCACGTACACCGCCTGGAACGACGTGATCGAGCCGTTTGCGGTCGACGTGATCCGCTCCTGCAGCATCCCCATCTCCGAGGCGAGCGTCGGCTGGTAGCCGACCGCGCTCGCGGTGCGGCCGAGCAGCGCCGACACTTCGGAGCCCGCCTGCGAGAAGCGGAAGATGTTGTCGATGAACAGCAGCACGTCCTGGTGCTTCACGTCGCGGAAGTACTCCGTCAGGGCGAGGCCGGCGAGCGCGACGCGGAGCCGCGCCCCCGGCGGCTCGTTCATCTGCCCGTAGACCAGCGCGATCTTCGATGCGCTCAGGTTCTTCTCGTCGATGACGCCGGCCTGCGCCATCTCGTGGTACAGGTCGTTCCCCTCGCGCGTCCGCTCGCCGACGCCCGTGAAGACCGACACGCCGCCATGGAGCTTCGCGATGTTGTTGATGAGCTCCATGATCACGACTGTCTTGCCGACGCCGGCGCCGCCGAAGGCGCCGACCTTGCCCCCCTTGAGAAACGGGCAGATCAGGTCGATCACCTTGATGCCCGTGGCGAGAACCTGCGGCGAGGTGGACTGATCGGTCAGCGGCGGCGGCGGCCGGTGAATCGGCACGTAGTCGACGGCGTCAACGGGTCCCCGCTCGTCTATGGGCGCGCCGGTGACGTCGAAGACGCGTCCCATGACGCCGGGGCCGACCGGCATGTGAATCGACCGGCCGGTGTCCTGGACTTCGTAGCCGCGCTTGAGGCCTTCGGTCGCCGCCATCGCGACCGTACGGACGCGCCGATCGCCGAGGTGCTGCTGCACCTCGAGCGTCACCCGCATCGGCTTTTTCTGCACCGTGCAGTCCACCAACAGCGCGTTGTAGATGGCCGGCAGCGCGGCAGGAAATTCCACGTCCACCACCGGGCCGTTGACCTGGACAATCGTGCCTGTGTTCATACATCCCCCAGGCGGACCTGAAGGTCCGCCCCTACGTCCGCTCTCTTCCTACATTGACGCGCCGCCGGCGATCTCGAGCAGCTCCTGCGTGATGCGCCCCTGCCGCAGCTTGTTGTATTCGAGCGCCAGCTCCCGGATCATCGCGGTCGCGCTGTCGGTCGCGCCCTGCATCGACACCATCCGCGCGCTCTGCTCGCTCGCCTTCGCGTTCAGCAGGACCACGTGCACGAAGACGTTGACGTAGTGGCCAATCGCGTAGCTGACGATGTCGCCGGCGTCCGGCTCGAAGACGAATTCCGGCACGCCGGCATCGATCGGGGGCGGCATTCCCGGCACTTCGAGCCCCTTCAGGTCGCCGAGCGGGAGGAACGGCACGACGACCGGCTGCTGCACGAGGGTGTTGACGAAGCGCGCGGCCACCACGTCCACCGAGTCGACCTCGCCCTTCTCGAACAGCTCGCGCGCCAGCGTGGCAATCGCCTTCGATTCGGCGAACTGCGGCGTGTCGCCGTAGGAAAACTCGGCGAGGAGCCGGCGCCGCGTCTGCGCGACGAACTGCGAGGCCCTGCGGCCCGCGGTCAGGAACACCGTGGTCTGCGGGTCGTACTGCGCGGCCAGGCGGAAGACGTTGCTGTTGAGCGCGCCGCACAACCCTTTGTCCGCGGCCACGAGGACGACCGCCCTCGTGCGAACCGGCCGCGGCTCGAGCAGCGGGTGCGTGAAGTCGTGGGCGTGCGCAGCCGCCGCGCGCTGGATGCGGTAGAACCAGCGCACGAACGGCCGTACCTCGATGGCCAGCTGCTGCGCTTTGCGCATCTTCGAGGCCGCCACCATCTGCATGGCCCTCGTGATCTGTGCCGTGCTGGCAATCGAACGAATGCGGCGCCGCAGCTCGCGTGAACCCGCCACGGATCACTTCCACGTCGTGGCAAACGTGTCGGACGCCATCTTCAGCGCCACGGCCAGCTCGTCTCGGAGCGCGCGCTCCTTCGCAATCCGCGCGAGGACGTCGGCTCCCGACGATGTGAGGTACTCGGTCAGCCGGCGCTGGTACTCTTTCACGCGCGGGACTGGAACGAGGTCGAGGTAGCCGTGCTGCACGGCCCACAGGATCGCGACCTGGACCTCGAACGGCACGGGGGCGTGCTGCGGCTGGTTGAACAGCTCGACGATCCGCCGGCCCCGATCGATCTTCGCCTGCGTCGAGGCATCGAGCTCGGAGCCGAACTGCGCGAAGGCGGCCAGCTCGCGGAACTGCGCGAGGTCGCCCTTCAGCCGGCCGGCCACCTGCTTCATCGCCTTGAGCTGCGCCGCCGACCCGACGCGCGACACGGACAGGCCCACGGAAATCGCCGGCCGCGTCCCCTGGTAGAACAGATCCGTCTCCAGG
>DASQAX010000107.1:0-8085 GCA_035635535.1 Vicinamibacterales bacterium
CGCGACGAAGGCTCGCAGCTTGCATCATCGGTCAAGCAGGAGCCGCGGTGCGCCCCCAGTGCATCCCGCTCTCGCGCGAAGACGCGCCACGCAGGATCGATTGTTCATGCTCCGGAGCATCGACCACCATGCCAAACTCAGCTCAACCGATCCGTATCCTCATCGCTGACGACCGGGGAATCAATCGAGAGGGCGTGCAGCGCCTTCTCGAAGGAGAACCCGACTTCCTCGTGGTCGGCCAGGCTGCCACAAGTACGGAAGCGCTGCGGCTCGCGCATCACCTGCAGCCCGATGTCCTCCTTTTGAGCCGATCGATGCTTGGGGCGTACGGGAAAGAAACGCTGCGCGAGCTGGCGGCGATCGAATCGCAGGTGCGCACCATCCTGATGACCGACCGGGGCCACGAGACCGACGTCGTGAGCGCGCTGGAAATCGGGGCGCGCGGCGTCATCGCGAAGGACTCGGAGAGCGACATGCTCTTTCGGGGCATCCGGAAGGTCATGGAGGGGGAATACTGGATCAGCCGGTCCAGCGTGGTCGACCTGGTGCAGGCGGTCAGGCGCCTGCTGGGGCACGCCACGGAGGGGCAGCCGCGCAAGCCGCACATCACGCCACGGCAGCAGGAGATCATCGCGTCGGTCGCAGCCGGCCGGTCGAACAAGCAGATCGCGCAACAGTTCTCGCTCAGCGAAGACACGGTGAAACGGCATCTCACGAACATCTTCGGGAGGCTCGGATTGTCGAACCGCCTGGAGCTCGCGCTCTTCGCCGCTCAGCAGGAGATGCACGAGGGCGGAAGCCACGCGTAAGCCCCGCACCGCTAAATTTTCGCTGCACGGAAGCGACGCCATGGATCTCTTCGGTCGTCCTTGTCGCGCGGCCCCATTGAGGACAACTGACCGCTCGTGCATCATGCACGGGTCGGACGGAATACTCCCCTCTCCCTCCGGCCGGGGTCAACCGCGTGCCATCTACCCACCGAGGAGATCCCCACGTTCGAGACGATGCCCACGGTCGAGAAGATACACATGATGACGAACCGGACGTCGCGCCCCGTCCCGAACCGATCAAGAACCCGCACGCGGCGGCGCTTGGCCGTCTCGGCGGGCTGAAGGGTGGGCGCGCCCGTGCGCTCCGGCTGAGTCCGGCCAGGCGCCGCGAGATCGCGCGCAAGGCCGCGCGCGCCCGCTGGCGCAAGCAGAAACCCTAGCTCACGGCCCGGCGCAGACGCGCGAGCAGCTCGCGGAGGTCAGCGGGCAGCGGCGCCTCGAATCGCACCTCGCGATGGTCGGACGGGTGTCGAAAGGCGAGCCTGTACGCGTGCAGCGCCTGGCGGGGGAAGTCCACCGGCCTCAGCGTCTCGGGTCCGTAGACGTATCGCCGCTCGCCGACCAGCGTATGGCCGCGCAGCCGCGCCTGGATGCGAATCTGGTTTCTCTTGCCGGTTTCGAGCCGCACCTCGACGAGCGAGGCGTCCCGGAACTCCTCGACGAGGCGGTAGTGGCAGACGGCCTCCACACCCTGCGGGTCCCGCGGGTGCGTCCGCTTCTGGATCAGCGCCTTCCGATCCCACACGAGGTGATCGCGCCACGTCCCGTGCGCCGGCTGCGGATGCCCGTAGACGACCGCGAGGTACACCCGCTCCGGGTCGCGGCGGATGAACTGCTTCTTCAGCGCCTGCTGCGTCCGCGGATCCTTCGCGAAGACAACGAGCCCGGACGTGTCGCGATCGATCCGGTGGACGACGAACGGGCGGCGGTGCTGCGGGCGCAGGTAGCGCTCGAGGCGGTCGTAGACGGACGGCGCGTCCTGCTTCCGCGGAAGCGGCACCGAGAGCAGACCGGCGCCCTTGTTGACGACAACCAGCGCGCGATCTTCGTAGACGATGTCGAGATCGACTTTCAGGGAGTTTCGAGTGCGAGGGCGATGGCGCGATCGGGCGAGAGCTTCTCGCCGTCGGCCGTCGCGGTCCTGAACGCGGCCGGAGACAGCAGCGTCAGCAGCGTTGCCGTGTAGTGATCGACGTCGAGCTGATCGTCCGGATCGAACACCACGTTGAAGTGATCGAGGATGCCGAGCGCCGACGCGTAGAGCCGCGCCGCGCGCGCGGGCTGCTTCTGTTCGACGGCCACCGACGCGAAACCGGTCAATACGTACGCGATGCCGGCTTCGTCCAGCATGTCCCGGTACTGCTGCAGGCTCTCCGTGAAGAGCCGCTTCGACGCCGCGATGTTGCCCTGCCGCAGCCGCACGAACCCGAGGTTGAAGAGCTCGGCCGCGACAGGCGCCTCCCAGCCGGCCTCGCGATTGGCGTCGAGGCTGAACTGATACAGCTCCGCCGCCTTGTCGTACTGACCCTGGATGCGGGCGACCGCGGCGAGCATGTGGATGGCGTTGGCCTGCCCCACCTTGTCGCCGATATCCCGTCGCAGCACCCCGCTCTCTTCCGCGTACCGCCGCGCGGACGCGTAGTCCATCTCGCGCAGCGCGACGCGCGACAGCCCGAGCAGCGCCGTCGCAATCCCGCCATCGTCCTGGAGGCGGCGGTAGATGCGGAGGCTTTCCTCGTCCAGCGTGCGTGCGGGGGATTGATCGCGGTCGTTGTAGGCGAGCGTGGCCGCGTCGTGAAGCGCCTTGGCGCGAACCGCGGTCGGGGCGGCCGCGCTCGGAAGCGCGAGAATCCTCGTCAGCAGCTCGCGCGATTCCGAGGAACGCCCCTCGTAGTTCCAGAAATAGGCCAGCGGCACCGCGAGGCGCAGCGCCTGGTCGCCCTCCGCGTTACGCGAGAACCAGTCGAGCGTGCTGACGAGCGCGGGCTCTTCCTTGTCGACACGCACGCGCCACTCGGAACCCTTCGGACCCAGGCGTTCCGCGTAGGCCTGCTCCACCCAGGCCACCTGCGCGAGCGCCGCGCGCCGCTCCGCCTGGAACGGGTCCTCGGCGGCGGAGACCCGCGCAGACATGAGCGCCGACAGCACGAGGCAGACGATTGGGCCGCGCGACATGGGGCGATCAGCTTACACCGGCGGACCCGCCTACGGCCGCCTGGTCGGCCCGAAAACGGGCGGCGCCTCCGGAATCGCTTCCCCGTCGTGCCGCGGCTCGGATCCGGCGAAATGCACGCCGGCGCCGTCGCTCATCACGGCCTGGCCGTAGCCGAACACGCCGGTGCGCGGCGGAATCACGGTCACCTCGTGCCCGAGCGTCTCGAGCTCGTTGCGCGTTTTTGCACGGACCAGCTCCTCGACGTCCACGTCGCAGCCGTCGAACGAGATCTTCGTGAACCGCCCGGCCTCGAGCGCCTCCTGCACGTCGAGGCCGAAGTCGGCGACGTTGGAGACGAACTGCGCGTGCGCCTGCGCCTGGTTGAAGCCGCCCATGATGCCGAAGCCAATCTTCACGTCGCCCTTCGACATGAACGCCGGGACGAGCGTCGTGAGCGGACGCTTGCGGCCGGCCAGCAGGTTCGGATGGCCGGGCTCGAGCGTGAAGAGCGCGCCCCGGTTGTGCAGCATGACGCCGGTGTCGGGCGGCACGATGCCGCTGCCGAACGACGAGTAGAGGCTCTGGATCAGCGAGACGATGTTGCCGTCGCGGTCGATCGCGGACAGGTAGATGGTGTCGCCGCCGCTGGACGTGGTGAGCCCGGGCAGCCGCGACGGCTGGACGTCGCACGCCGCCTTGCGCGGATCGATCAGGCGCGCGCGTTCGACGCCGTGTTCCTTGCCGAGCAGCGGCGCGACCGGCACGTTCGAGAAATGCGGATCCGCGACGTAGCGAATCATGTCGGCGTAGGCGAGCTTCTTCGCCTCGATCTCGACGTGCATGGTGCTGGCCGTCTGAAAGCCGTATTCGGCAATCGGGTAGCGCTCCATGATGTTCAGCATGATCAGCGCCGCGATGCCCTGCGTGTTGGGCGGCAGCTCGTACACGGTCCATCCGCGGTAGGTCGTCGAAATCGGATCGACCCACTCGGGCTTGTAGTCCTTCAGATCGGCGAGCGTCATCGCGCCGCCCTTCACGCGCGAGACGGCGACAATCGCTTCGGCGGTCTTCCCTTCGTAGAAGCCGGCGGCGCCTTTCTGCGCGATCAGGCGAAGCGTGCCGGCGAGCCGCGGGTTCCTGAAGACCTCTCCGGCGCGCGGCGCGCGTCCGTTCGGCAGGAAGGTTTCCGCCGCGAGCGGGTCGGCGGCCAGCCGCGCGGCGCCGCCGGCCCAGTGGTCCGCGATCACATCCGTCACGGGGAATCCGTCGTCGGCATAGAAGATCGCCGGCGCCAGGAGGTCCGCCATCGGCAGCTTGCCGAAGCGCGCGCGCATCGCGTCCCAGCCGGCCACGGCGCCAGGGACGGTGACGCTGTGAATGCCGCCGCCCGGCATCCGGACGATGCCCTTGGCCCTGAGGAACTCCGGCGTGAGCCCGGCCGGCGCCCACCCGCCGGCGTTGAGGCCATAGAGCTTGCCCGTTCGCGCCTCGTAGTAGATGGCGAACAGATCACCGCCGATGCCGTTGTAGTGCGGCTCGACCAGCGCCATCACCGCATTGGCCGCGATCGCCGCATCCACGGCGTTACCGCCGCGCTCGAGCATCTGCACGCCCGCCTGCGCGGCCAGCGGCTGGCTCGCGGCGACGATGCCGTACTTCGTCGCGACCTTCGAGCGCCCGGCGACGATCGTCGGTTTTTCGGCCGGTTGCTGGCCGGATAGCAGCACCGCGAGCGCGACGACGAGCAGGGCGGCCGGCGCCAGGCTTCGAATAGTCATGATCGTCCTCATGCGCGAACGCCGGTACGATATCGCATTACACTCTCACCGATGCACCTCCCGCGCCGCCGTATCGTCCTGGTTGCGGCGGCCGTGTGCCTGCTGACCGGCGCCGTGGCTTCCGCGCAGTTCCGCCGCGGCGGCTTCTTCGGCTTCGGCGCCGGCCGGATTGCGAAACAGGAGGATTTCGACGGCAGGTTCCATTACTGCCGCATCGTCTATCGACAGTCTGCGGACGGAAGGGACGGAAGCTGGCGCACAGACTACCCTCGCGCCGACATCAACTTTTCGATCCGGTTTTCAGAGCTGACGAAGGCGAACGTCAGCTTCAACGCGCAGCACGAGCCGAACCATTTGCTGGTCAATCTTGGCGGTCCGGAGCTGTTTGGGTGCCCGGTCGTCATCTTGTCGGCGCCGGGCGCGGTGTCAATCAATGAGTCGGAGGCGTTGAACCTCCGGACCTATCTCCTCAAGGGCGGGTTCCTGTGGGTGGACGACTTCTGGGGCTCGTACGAGTGGGAGCACTGGGTGCGTGAGATCCGGCACGCCCTCCCGGCTGACGAGTATCCGATCTTCGATATCCCCGCCGACCATCCGATCTACCGGACGCAATTCGAGGTGAGCAACATCCCGCAGATTCCGAACATCGGCTTCTACATGCGATCGGGCGGTCGCACGTCGGAGCAGGGTGCCGACAGCGCCGTGGCGCACTATCGCGCGATCGCGGATCGCGCCGGCCGCATCATCGTCCTGATTACGCACAACACGGACGTCGGCGATTCGTGGGAGCGGGAAGGGGACGACCCGGGCTACTTCATGGCGTTCGGGCCGAAAGGCTACGCGCTCGGGATCAACGCGTTCCTCTACGCGCTCACGCATTGAAGTCGGTCCTGGCCACCGCGGCGCTGCTGCTGGTGTGTGCGCGCGCGGCGGCCTTCGCGCAGCCGGCCGCGGACGACACGCGGACGCAGTATCCGAAGGTCCTTCAGAACTCGTACATCACGATCAACGCCGGCGCCATCGATCAGCCGTTCTCCCAGGCGCAGCTGGCGCCGGGGTTCCACGCGGCGTCGATCGACGTCCCGCGCGTCGACGTGCGCGTGATCCTGTTCGGTCACGAGTTCAACCGGTTCGTCTCGGCGCAGGCGAGCTACATGCGGCCGTTGAACTACGTGACGTACACCAGCGTGCGAGCCGGGGACGGCGATGCGCATCACGTGCGCGTGAACTTCGGCGCGGTGACGCTGAAGGGCCGCGCGCCGCTGCGCGGGCGGCTGTCGGCCTACGGAGAAGGCGGCCTCGGATTCACGAGCCGCACGGGCTTCAGCCTCGACGAGCTGCCGGTGGTCACCGACGCGCACTACGCATCCGTGCTGGTGGGCGGGGGGGTCGAGTATCGGCTGTCCGCGGCGTGGGGCCTGACGGGCGGCGTGACGCTGTCACCGGGGCACGCGGCCGTCAGTCAGCCGCGCACGCTGTTCTCGTCCGGCGGCTTCAGGTACACGATGCGGCCGCTGCCGCCGGACCGGGTCGCCGCCAATCGCGACGCCGGTGACACCTTCCCGCGACAGGTCGTACAGGTGGAATATTCCTCCGGCACCGGCTACGCGGTGAACGATTTCGTCTCGAGGAAAGTGCCCATCTTCTGGGGCGGCCACGCGAAGGTGGACTTCGGCGTCGCGCCGCACTACGAGCGGAACGTCTTCCACACGCGCAAGGTATTCGGTCTCGACGTCGGCGCGAGCGCCGGCTTCTACAAGACGCGGGAGAACGACGACCGCTTCTACACGCTGTCGATCTATCCGCTGTTCCGGTTCACGTTCCTGCGAGCGCGCCTGGCCGACATGTACTTCGCCTATTCGCTTGCCGGACCGACCTACATCTCGAAGATCGTGCTCGACGGCCTCGATACCGGCCGCCACTTCACCTTCCAGGACTTCATGGGGATCGGGTGGTTCGCCGGCAGTGGCAGGAGGCTGAACGCCGGCGTGAAGATCAATCACTACTCGAACGGCAACATCTTCACGCAGAACGCCGGCGTGAAGATTCCGCTGACGTTCAGCGTGGGTTACACGTTCTGAGCGCCGCTCACCGAATCAACCTGAATGGATTCTGATTGCATGGCGGCGGCAGCGAGCGCGCGCCGAGCCACCGGCTCCACAGTTCGCGCGCGGCCTCGTCACAGCGGCGGCCGTCGATCACGGATGGGCCGAATGCGCCGCCGCCGATCGCGTACTTGAAGCCGATCGCCAGACCGCCGAACGCGATCGATCCGATGGCCACTCCGCCCACGGAGACACCGAGTCCCAGCGCCAGGCCGCCGAAGGCCGCGGCGATGCCGACCGAGAGGCCGCCAAGCGAAATGAGACCGACGGCAACGCCACCCAGCGCGAGCCCGCCGATTGCGATGTTGCCAATCGCGATGACGCCTTTCGCCGCGCGCGGGCGCATCGTCACCGGATCCATCCCCGCGCAGATGTGGACCAGCGGCCACCCGGCTATGGTCGCGGCCGATTTGTATTCCCAGCCGAACATCACCGCCGAGCGTTCCAGGCACTCGCGGCACACCAGGCGGGGGGCGTCGCGGCCGACGCACTCATGGCAGATGGCCTTCTGGCAGATCGAGCAGATGCCCGCGGCGGGCCGGTTCGTGTGCGTGAAGCAGTTCATCACTCAACCGCCGTTGGGGCCGCATGCCCCCGGCGGCCCCCTCAGTTGGCGGCCTTGACGATCCGATCGATGACGGCCTGATCCTTCGGCAGCAGGCCGGCGGCGGCAAGGCGCGGCGTCAGCGTCACCCAGTTCCTGTCCGCACTGAACACCTGGCGGAAGAGCGGCAGCGATTCGTCCACGCGTCCCATGTTCACGAGCGCGACCGCGTGCCAGTACACCATCTCCACGTTGCCGGGCGCGAGCGCCGCGGCGGCCGAATATTCGCGCAGTGCGCCCTGGTTGTCCTTGCGCTCGACGGCGAGATCGCCGGCGTTCATGTGGTTGTAGGCGCGCTGCAGGACGACGAGGCGGCGGAGCTCCTTCAGCGGCTCCGGGTTGTCGTCCACGCGCAGGTCGAAGGTGCGATCGAGCCACGGCTTGCCCGTCGGCTTGCCGGAGACGACGATGAGCGCGGCGGACTGGCGGCCGCGGATGTCGCCGCCGGCCGCCTGCGCGGCGTCGAGGGCGGCGAGCATCCGATCCGCGAGGTCCCCTTTCGCCGCCTCGAACGCGCGCGACATCGCGGGCCAGATCGAGTCGTTCAGCATCAGGTTCGCCTGGACGGAGTAATTGACACCGACCTTGTGCCCGGCGGCCTGGATGTCCTTCG
>DASQAX010000108.1:0-4284 GCA_035635535.1 Vicinamibacterales bacterium
CCTGGCTCCAGTCGCGCGGCTTGATCTGATACTTCTCGGAGTCGAGATACTCCTCGGAGCCCTTCCTCACCGGCTCGTTCTCGCACAGCTCGAAGCCGCTGTAGATGCCGTAGCTCGCGGCGAGCGTGGCCGCGAGGATCAGCCGTACCTCGAACGCCGGGCGCCCGCCCGCCTGGAGGTACTCGTGCAGGATGTCGGGCGTGTTGGCGAAGAAGTTCGGCCGCATGTACTCCTGCAGCTCGGTCTTCGTCAGCTCGTTGAGGTAGTCGCGCAGCTCGTGTGCCGAGTTGCGCCACGTGAAATACGTGTACGACTGGTTGAAGCCGGCCTTCGCGAGGTAGCGCATCACCTTCGGGCGGGTGAACGCCTCCGCCAGGAAGATCGTGTCCGGGTAGTCGCGGCGGATTTCCGCGATGGCCCATTCCCAGAAGCGGAACGACTTGGTGTGCGGGTTGTCCACGCGGAACGTGCGGACGCCGTGGCCAATCCAGAAGAGGAAGACGTCCTTCAGCCCGTCCCAGAGCGATTCCCATTCCGCCGACTCGAAGTCGATTGGATAGATGTCCTGGTATTTCTTCGGCGGGTTCTCCGCGTACTTGATCGAGCCGTCCGGGCGATGCCGGAACCAGCCCGGGTGCTCGCGCACCCATGGGTGGTCGGGCGACGCCTGGAACGCGACGTCGAGCGCGACTTCCATGCCGAGACGGTTCGCGAGCCGGACGAAGCGATCGAAGTCGTCGAGGGTGCCGAGGCCCGGCTCGATGGCGGTGTGTCCGCCGGCCGCGGAACCGATCGCCCACGGGCTGCCCGGTTCGCCTGCCCCGGCGGCGAGCGAGTTGTTGCGGCCCTTGCGGTGCGTCTCGCCGATCGGGTGCACCGGCGGCAGGTAGACGATGTCGAAGCCCATCGCCGCGATGTCGCCGAGCCGCGACTCGGCTTCGCGGAACGTCCCGCTGCGCGACGGATCGGTCGTGACCGATCGCGGGAACATCTCGTACCACGCGCCAAAGGTCGCGCGGACCGAATCGACCCTGCAGATCAGCGTGCGGTCGCAGGTCGTCGAGGCGGTGCGGTCGGGGCGCGCGTCCATCAGCGCGCGCAGCGACGGGTCCTTCGCCGCCCAGACGCGCGCGACCTGCGGGCTGCCGCCGCGCAGCAGGTCGGCGATTTGAAGGAGGCGCAGGTTTTCGGCTGGCGGGTCCAAAAGGACCCGCCCTACCTTGGTGGACTCCACGTCGGGTAGGCCGGGTCCTTTTGGACCCGGCATCGCCGCCTGTTGAACGATCTCCGCGCCTTCGAGCAGTTCGCTCGAGACGTCCTGGCCCGCGTCGGCCTTCGCGACGAGCCCCTTCAGCCACGACCCGAAGCGATCGACCCACGCTTCGACGGTGTACTCGTACTCGCCAGGCGCGGTGACGGTGAAGGTGCCCTCCCAGCGATCGTTGTCGCGCGCGACGAGCGGGATTTCAAGCCAGTCTGGCGGGTCCGAAAGGACCCGCCCTACGGCGGCGCCTCTCGGGTCGGGTAGGCCGGGTCCTTTTGGACCCGGCAGATGCCGGTACTTCACCACGCCCGCCAGCAGATCGTGGCCGTCGGCGAAGATGTCCGCGCTCACCGTCACCGGCTCGCCAACGCTGCGCTTGATGGGGAAGCGCCCTCCGTCGATCTCCGGCCAGACGCGCTCGACGATGACACGGCGGCGCGATCGAAGCCCTGGATCCGTCCTCTCTCGAGAGGACGCCGTGGTGGTCCCGGCGTCTGCCTTCCCGGGCGAGCGAAGCGAGTCGAGGGGCATCAGTGCGTGCCCTGGAGCGCCATTCGATCCCCGACCTCGGCCTCCTCCTGATCCGAGGCGCGGCGATGACGCCGATGCTTTTCGAGCGTGAACAGCACGACCGTCCGCCCCTGCAGCGCGTACTTCGTCCCGCCCGAAAAACGCGCTTCGAGCGAATGCTGGTCGATCGTGTCGAAGACGCGCCCCCACTGGTGACCGTCTTCCGCCGCCGGCAGCACGAAGGGCACCGACTCGAAGTGCGCGTTGAGCAGGATGAGCAGCGTGTCGCCGGACACGAGCTGCCCGCGCTCGTCGATCTCGTCGATGGCGTTGCCGACCATCAGCACGCCGAGCGACCGCACGAACGGCGCGTTCCACGCGAGGTCGGTCATCTCGCGGCCGCTCGGGTCGAGCCAGTAGATGTCCTTGACCTCGGCCCCGCGAATCGAGCGCCCCTGGAAGTACTTGCGGCGCGTCAGCGTCGGCTGCGAACGGCGGAAATGCACGAGGCGCCGCGTGAACATCAGGAAGGCGCGCTGCTCGGGCGTCGCGTTCCAGGTCGTCCAACTCAGCTCGCTGTCCTGGCAGTAGGCGTTGTTGTTCCCGGACTGGGTCCGTCCCATCTCGTCGCCGCCGCTGATCATCGGAACGCCGACCGAAAGCAGGAGTGACGCCATCAGGTTGCGCTTCTGCTGTTCCCGGAGCTCGAGGATGTGCGGGTCCCTCGTCGGTCCCTCGGCGCCGCAGTTCCAGCTCAGGTTCGAGCTCTCGCCATCCCGGTTCTCGTCGCCGTTGGCTTCGTTGTGCTTCTGGTTGTAGCTGACCAGGTCCTGCAGCGTGAACCCGTCGTGCGCCGTGATGAAGTTGATGCTCGCGTACGGGCGGCGCCCGCTGTGCTCGTACAGGTCGTTGCTCCCCGCGATGCGCGTCGCGACCTCGGCGACGCCGCGGTCGTCTCCCCGCCAGAACGCGCGCATCGCGTCGCGATACTTGCCGTTCCACTCGGTCCACAGCACCGGAAAGTTGCCGACCTGGTAGCCGCCCGCGCCGAGGTCCCACGGCTCCGCGATGAGCTTCACCTGCGACAGCACGGGATCCTGGTGGACGATGTCGAAGAACGCGCCGAGCCGATCGACCTCGTACAGCTCGCGCGCGAGCGTGCTCGCGAGGTCGAACCGGAAGCCGTCGACGTGCATGTCGAGGACCCAGTACCGCAGGCTGTCCATGATCAGTTGCAGCACCTGCGGGCTGCGCATGTTCAGCGTGTTGCCGCAGCCGGTGAAGTCCAGGTAGTACCGGTTGTCGTCGGGCACGAGCCGGTAATACGACCGGTTGTCCACGCCGCGCAGCGACAGCGTCGGCCCGAGGTGGTTCCCCTCCGCGGTGTGGTTGTAGACCACGTCCAGGATCACCTCGAGCCCCGCGCTGTGCAGCGCCTTCACCATCCGCTTGAACTCGCGGACGGACTGCTCCGGCGATCCCGACGAGGCATACCGCATGTCGGGCGCGAAGAACGCCTGCGTGTTGTAGCCCCAGTAGTTCGACAGGCCGCGCTCGACCAGGTGCCGATCGTAGGCGTGGTGGTGCACGGGCATCAGCTCGACGGCGGTGACGCCGAGTCGCTGCAGGTGCTCGATCGCCGCCTCTGTCGTGAGCGCCTCGTAGGTGCCGCGCAGCGGCTCGGGCACGTTCGGATGCAGCTTGGTGAACCCCTTCACGTGCATCTCGTAGATGACCGTCTTGTGCCACGGCGTGCGCGGCGGGCGATCGTCGCCCCACGTGAACGCCGGATCGATGACCGCCGCGAGCGAGGCGTACGCGCCGTTGTCGCGCGTATCGAACGACAGATCGTCACGCGGGTCGCCAATCGTGTAGCCGAACACCGAATCGTCCCACCGCACCAGGCGGCCGATCGATTTCGCGTAGGGGTCGAGGACGACCTTGTTCGGGTTGAATCGATGGCCGGCGCCCGGATCGTACGGACCGTGGACGCGATAGCCGTACAACTGCCCCGGGCGCACGTCGGGCAGGTAGCCGTGCCAGATCATGTCGGTGTGCTCGGGCAGCGTGACGCTGATGGACGCGCTCGAGGCGTCGGGGGAGTCGAACAGGCAGAGGTCCACGCGCGTCGCGTCCGCGGAGAAGAGCGCGAAGTTGACTCCCAGACCGGTCCAGGTCGCACCGAGCGGGTACGGTTGACCTGGCCAGACGCGCATGGAACCACGTCTGCATCAAGAAAGTTGCCATGCAGGCCACGCGCCGAGAGCATGAGCTGGATGGGGGCGGCGCCGAACGGGAGAGGAGCACATCGTGACCAAAAAATCGAGGATCAGCGGCCCCGGAGCGGCCGATTTTCTCACCGCGCAGGGGGGTGTGGACTTTCCGGAGACGGATTCGTCGAAGGGGATGGCGCAGACTCGCGACGAAGGCCTCGTGAACAATGCGGCTGACCTCGAGCCGGATCTCGAGGCGCCTGATCCGGACGCGACCCGCGAGCAGTCGATTGGGGG
>DASQAX010000109.1:0-26118 GCA_035635535.1 Vicinamibacterales bacterium
CTTTACGGGCGTGACGGCGCTGCCGCCGGGGTGCAATGCGACGGTCGTGGACGATCGCGTTCGCGTGAGCCGCTACTGGACGCTCGACCTGTCCGACGCCAACGTGGACCACTCGATGACGCCGGCGGGGGCGCGTGACGCCGTGGCCGAACTACTCGACGACGCGGTCCGGTTGCGGCTGCGAGCCGATGTGCCCGTCGCGGCCTACCTGTCGGGCGGCCTCGACAGCACCCTGATCTGCGCGCTCGCACAGCGCCGCCTGCGGTCGGTCCACTCGCGCCTCTCGACATTCTCCGTGGCGTTTTCGCAGTCGCGCTACGACGAAAGCGGGTTCCAGCGGTCCGTCGCCTCGGCGCTCGGCACCGACCATCACGAGCTGCTCGCGGACGACGCCTGCATCGGGACGCTGATTCCGGAGATGGTGCGCCTCGCGGAACAGCCGGTCGTTCGCTCGGCCCCCGCGCCGCTGCTGGCGCTCAGCCGGCTCGTGCGCTCGCACGACACGAAGGTCGTGCTGACCGGGGAGGGCGCCGACGAGTGCTTCTGGGGATATCAGCTGTACCAGGAGACGAAGGTGCGGCAATTCTGGGCGCGGAATCCCCAATCGAGATGGCGGCACCTGCCGCTGCAGCGCCTGTATCCGTACCTGGGGCTGTCCGACCTGAACTCGACCCTGCTCCGCGGCTTCTACGGCATCGGGCTCGACGATCCCGGCCAGGCGGGCTTCTCCCATCTGCTTCGCTGGACGTCCACCAGCCGCATCTGGCGTTTCTTTACCCAGGGCTTCATCGAAGCGACGGCTGCGTACGACCCGATGCAGGCACTGCTCGCCGCGGCGCCTGCGGGGTTTACCGGTTGGAGGGCGCTGGCGCGCGCGCAGTACCTCGAAATGCAGACCCTGCTCTCGGGGTATTTGCTCTCGGCGCAGGGCGACCGCATGCTGATGGGGAATTCGGTGGAAGGGCGCTTCCCGTTCCTCGATTACCGTGTCGTCGAACTGGCCGCGCGCCTGCCGGACAGCGTGAAGATGCGCGTGCTGAGCGAGAAGCACGTGTTGAAAGAGGTCGCTCGTCCGCTGGTGCCCAGGGAGGTCGTCGATCGTCCGAAGAAGCCCTACCGCGCGCCGATTGCGGAAACGCTCACGGGTCCCGACGCGCCGGAATGGGTGGGCGAGGCGCTCAGCCCGGAATCGCTGCGAGCGGTCGGGGTGTTCGATCCGATCAAGGCGAAGCGTCTTCACGACAAGCTCGCGGCGCGATCGAGCCCGGCGAGCGAATCCGACAGCATGGCGCTCATGGCCATCGCGTCCGTTCAGTTGCTGGATCGGCAGCTGATGCGCGCCGATGCGCCGAGCCATTCGGCCCTCGGCGCCGTGCAGATTGTCAGCCGTGACGCGTGCAACGCGGGAACATCGGCGCCGGAAGATGTCACGATTTCTCGATGAGCGCATCCGGGAGTGGGCGCGCGTCGCGCCCGACGCCCCAGCCGTCGGTTCGCCGTCTGAATGGGTCACCTACCGGGCGCTGGCTGCGCACATCGCGCGCCTCGCCGCGAGCCTTCGGAGCCGGGGCGTCGGACCTGGTGACTACGTACTGAACCTGCTGCCCGCCGGGGTGGCTTCGGTGGTCGCCGGATTCGCGATCCAGCGTGCCGGGGCATGCCTCGTCGAAGTGAACCGCGACAACGGTCCCGATTTCATCGTCAAGATCGCGCGTGCGACCAAAGCCCGCCACGCGTTCGTGCATCCGCGGGACCTTGCCACGCTCGACGCGCCGTCCCTGGCGTGGAAGGCCGTGTGGATGTCCGGCGCCACGACCTCCGCACCGAAGCCTGCCAATGTCGAGACGCTCGAACCCTTCACGCTCGAGCCGAAGGTGGACGACCCGGCCGCCGACGGGGAGGCAGGTCCGGCGCGATCGCTGGACCAGGTGGCGTTGATCCTGTTCACGTCGGCGAGCAGCGGCGAGCCGCGCGGGGTGTTGCTGACCTACCGGAACATCGCGGCCAACGCCGAATCCATCATCGAGTACCTGAAGCTCACGCCGGCCGATCGCGTGATGTCGATTCTCCCGCTCTCGTACAGCTACGGACGGTCGCTGCTCAACACGCACCTGTGGTGCGGCGGCTCCATCCTGTTCGACGCGCGTTTCATGTACCCGCGCGTCGTGCTCGAGGCGATCGGCGCGCAGAACTGTACCGGCTTTGCAGGGGTGCCGCTGACATTCGAGCTGCTGCACCGCACGTGCGATCCGCGAAGCGTCGCGATGCCGTCGCTCCGCTACGTGACCGTGGCCGGCGGCGCGTTGGCCACCGACATCCGCCGGTGGGTGCGGGACGCCTTTGCCCCGGCGCAATTCTTCGTGATGTACGGACAGACCGAGGCGACCGCCCGCCTGGCGTATCTTCCGCCCGAGCGGTTCGAGGAGAAGGCGGATTCGATCGGAGTCGCCATCCCGGGCGTCGAGCTGCGCGTTGTCGACGACGAAGGCCGGGACGCCGGCGTGAACGTGGTGGGAAATCTGGTCGCCCGCGGCGAGAGTGTCTGCCTGGGCTACCTTGACGCCGCCGAGGATACGCGGGACATTCTGCGGGACGGCTGGTTGTGGACCGGTGACCTGGCCCGCCGCGACGCCGACGGGTACTTCTTCCTCGTCGGGCGGAAACGTTTGATGCTCAAGGTCGCGGGCTATCGATTCGCGCCCGAAGAAGTCGAGGAACGCCTGAAGCAGCATCCGGCAGTCGCCGAAGCGTGCGTCGTCGGCGCGCCGGACGAGCTGACGGGGGAAGCCGTCTGGGCGTTCGTCGTTCTCTCATCACCGGCCGACGACGCCGCGCTGCGGCGTCATTGTGCGGAGCAGCTTCCCGGCTACAAGGTGCCCCGGCGCCTTGTCCACCTCGACGAACTTCCGAAATCACCAGCCGGAAAGCTGCGCCGCGCCGAGCTGCAGGAAAGGGCGCGGCGGCTGGCCGAGACCGCAGACTGCATACGCGAGGCATAGTTGGCACATTCGATCGATCTGAAAGACGCAATCACGCTCGACCTGGAAGAGACGGCGACACGGCTGTCGTCGGCGTTGCGGGAGGCGGTGGAAAGGAAGCTGCGCCGACGCGGTCTCGTCGTCGCGATTTCAGGCGGGATCGATTCGGCGTGCGTGGCGGCGCTGGCCGTACGGGCGCTCGGCCCGAAGCGCGTGTTCGGGCTGATGCTGCCGGAGCGCGATTCGAGTCCCGAGAGCACGAGGCTCGGACGGGACCTTGCGAACGCGCTCGGGATCACCTTCGTCGTTCACGACATTGCCCCGATGCTGGCCGCCGCGGGGTGCTACGCCGCGCGCGACGAAGCCGTGCGATCGGTGTACCCGGAGTTCACCGGCGAGGAACGCTGGAAGATCGTGATGCACGGCGACCGTCTCGGGACCGACGTGCTGAACTTCTTCTACGTCGTCGTCGAGCCGCGCGGCGGCGGTGAGGAGCGCCGCATCCGCTTGACCGCCGACGCATACCTGCAGATCGTGGCGGCGACGAACTTCAAGCAGCGGTGCCGTAAGGTCATGGAGTACTACCACGCCGATCGGCTGGTCTATGCCGTCGCGGGCACGCCGAACCGGCTCGAGTACGACCAGGGGTTCTTCGTGAAGCTTGGCGACGGCGCGGCCGATGTCAAGCCGATCGCCAGTCTCTACAAGACCCAGACCTACGCGCTCGCGCGTCACCTCGGGGTCACCGAGGCGATTCTCAACCGCGAGCCGACGACCGATACGTACAGCCTCGAGCAGTCACAGCAGGACTTCTACTTCTCCGTTCACTACTCGCAGCTCGATCTCATCCTGTGGGGAAAGAATCATGGCTTGCCGGCATCGGAGGTCGCCGCGCAGCTCGGGTTCACGGCCGAACAGGTGGAGCGTGTCTATCGCGACATCGATCAGAAGCGGCGAACGACGGCGTACCTTCACGCGAAGCCGCTCCTGCTCGAGCCGGTGCCCGAGCTGAAGGCCTACGCAGTCGACTGACGGCGCCCGGACGTGACCGCCGCCAGGCCGGCGGCTGGCACCCCGGTCCGGTCGTCGAGCCCGAAGCGGCGAGACACCAGCCTGCCCGCGGCGAAGCCCGCCGCTGTCACGGCGATGCCGGTCAGGATCGCGACCGCTCGCAGCGCGTACGCTCCGTGGATCGCGACGACAGCCTCGCAGCAGAGCGCCGGCAGCACGATGCCGCACGTCGCCGCAACGCCTGCGTGGCGCCGGCGAAGCGCCGCGCCGAGCAGAAGGGCCGGGGCCCCGAACACGATGCCGGCAAATGTGACGAGGGCTCGCCAGAACGCGGCGTGCCGGAGCGTCAACGGCCAGTAATCCGATTCCCGAAGCAGGGCGGACAGCGTGGCCTCCGGGCCGAGCAGAACGTCTCCGTTACCCGCGCCGTCGCTGGTGCGGACCGACGCCGTCACGCCGCGCCCGCTGATCACGATTCGCCGCGGCCGCGCCGTCGGGTCGAGAACGCCGGGGAACTCGATTTCCGTGCGGACCGCGCGTTCCCGGTCGAAGCGCGAACGCCAGCGCAGCGCCATGCGCGTCGCGTCCTGGGCGATCGCGAGGTGATCCGTGGCATCGGTGCCGGCGATCGACAGGAGCGGCGCGCGACCGGCCGGGGCGCGCTCGACGCGTTCGAGCGTCAACGCAATCGTGAACGATGTGTCGATGCGCCCTCGACGCGTCGCGGCGCCCGCATCCTCCGGGCCGGCAACAAGCGAATCGCGCAATCCGTCGGGGACCTGGTCATCGAGCAGCTGCTGCCTCTCGTCCGGGCTCGCCGCACGGTTGAAGACGAGGACGTCGTGGACGGCGGCGGACGGGACGCCTTCGCCGGCGACAACCGCACGCGGCGTCGTTCCGAAGGGCTGGCTGACGACCCCGCTCGCCAGCACCCAGGACGTGATGACGGCGAGCGCGACGTTGACGCCGACCATGGACGTGGCCGTCAGCGACGGGCCGCGGCCTGCGATCGCGCGCAGCCAGGCAAACGCGTGCGGTGCCGCACGAAAGACCGCGACACCGGCGATGGCGCCGCAGGCGTTGCTCCACACGTCCGCCACGTTGGGTGTGCGGCCGGGAAGGAATACCTGGAGGGATTCCACCGAGACCGTCATCGCCAACCCGGCGGCGGCCGTCAGCGCAAGGGTCACGCGTCGCGGGATCCCGCGGGCGTCCAGCAACCACGCGACGCCCATGCCGAACGGGACGAACAGGAAGATGTTGCGCGGCAGATCCAGCAGGGTGCTGGGCTCGACGGCGAACGCGCCGATGAACTGCCGCCAGTCGATGGGGTGGAACTCGAACCTGAACGGCCAGAGCGTAGCCACGCAGATGAAGAGCGTGCCGCACGCCAGCAGAAGGCCGCCTCGGCCCGCCGAGCTACTTGGTGACGACAAACTCGCCAAGGACCAGGGTGTCGACGCCCGACCCGTAGAACACCCGGACGGCGTCGCGCGGGCTGCACACGATCGGCTCGCTGAAGCCGTTGAACGACGTGTTGACGAGAATGGGGACACCCGTCGCCTCGCCAAAGGCCTGGAGCAGCCTGCGGAACCGCGGCGGCTCGGCGTCGCCGACGGTGTGCACGCGGACGTCGGCGCGCGGGCCTGGCAGCACGTGACGGAACCGGCTTCGGTCGCGCGGCGTGAAGTCGCACTCCATGTACGGCGACGCGGGCGGACCGTCGAAATGCTCGCGCACGGACGCGTCGAGGCCGCTGAGCGCGTAGCCGCGCCACGGCTCCCGCTGTTTCAGGAAGCGATTCAGGTTCTCGAGGACGTACGGCGAGAACGGGTTCGCAAGGATCGAGCGTGCGCCGAGCGCGCGCGGGCCCCACTCCATCGGGCCGTCGAACCAGGCGACGAGACGGCCGTGCTTCAGCGAGTCGACCGCGATGGCGATCGCCTCGGCATCGGAGGCCCACTGGTACCGCAGCTTGCAGTTGTCGAGCGTGCCCTTGATCTCTTCCGGACCGTACGACGGGCCGAGAAACGGCGTGACGGGCTGGCGCCCATGATCGCTCGCGTGGAAGCCCGTGCCGATCGACAGTCCCGCGTTACCCGGGTTGATCGGCACGAACACCTCGTCAAAGCCCGCGCCGCGCTTCACCCTCGAGTTGATGCTGCTGTTGTAGAAGAGGCTCCCTCCGACGCAGAGCCGCGTGTTGCCGGGCAGACGCGCCTTCACCAGCGCCAGGAATTCCACGAGGAGATCGGCGATCTGCGCCTGGAGCGTGCCGGCCACCGTCGACGCGGCATCGACGGGCGCGCCCGGTCCGATGCGGCCGCGAATCCGTGTCTGCCAGCCGTTCTGGAAATGCAGCCGGTCCGCGTCCAGGACGAACAGCCCTTCGAGCCGCTCGTCGCGGCCGCCGGGATTGAGCCGCGCCAGCGCCTCCAGGCGCTGCTCGCGGCCGGCCGACACGAACCCGAATACCTCCGCGCATCCGCTGAGCAGATCGGCGAACCCGGGACCGGTCCACGGCCAGTCCACCCTCGTCACCGAGGTTCCATCGCCCTCCCAGACGCTGACGTGCGGCGCTTCGTGGTCGCAGATGACGATGGTGGCGCGCTCGAACGGTGAGGGGAGGAACGCCGAGCAGGCGTGTGCAAAATGATGATCGAGCCGCGCCGGTTCGAGTGCCGCGGCGGGCGAGAGCGCCTCGGCCACCGCGTAGAGGCTCACGTCGCGGCGCTGACGTCCCGAGCGCCGCAGCAGCTCGTCGAGAGCCTCGTCGGGCAGGCCGGTCCTGTTGAAGCCGGCGGCCCGCACGCGCGTGACGCGCTCCTGTTCGCAGATGCCCAGGATTCCATCGTCCGTACACAGCGTGACGCACGCGTTACGGGCCACACCTCCGAGACCGGCATACAGATTCATCGCTGGTATTTCCGTTGAAAAAGGGCCTGGATGACACGCAACGAAGCAAGAACCTCACCACGGTACGCGTGCGTCCTTCGCCGCTCCGCGCGGGAAAGTCTCCGCTGACGGCGACTTTGTTCCGCTGGGCGTGCGCTGCAGGGACGGCGGACGCTAGGCGCGAGGTGGGGTCGGGCTGGCGAGCCAGGTACCGGCGAGCGTCCGCCAGTGGCCGCCGCGCGCGCCGCGGAGCGCCGCGCGAGCCTTCTCGCCAAGGAGCAGGAAGGAGCTGACGATGGAGGGGTCGAGGGCCTGGCGCTGGCCGGCGAACGTCAGTTCGCGCCCGTCACGGCCCGCAAGGCCCTTCTTGAACGTGTAGGTGCCGGGGTTCGCGGCGGCGTTGATGCCGTGGAGGTCGTATTCGCGAACGCCGCGCTCGCGCAGCAGCTTGACCGCTTCCCATTGAACGAGATACGAGCCGCACGTGCGCATCCCGAGCTCGTTGGTGGCGCCGAAGAGGTACAGCGCCGTGTCGTTCATCGCGCTGACGATGGCGCCCGCACACGGCTCGCCGTTGGAGCGCGCGATGATGACCGTCATCTTCAGGCTGTCGGGCAGCAGCGCCTGGAGGCGGAGGTGCGCATCGAGGTCGGCGCTCGGCGCGAACTGCTTGCGCTCGAGCATCTGCGAGTAGATGCCGCCGAATTCCCGGAACAGCTCGGGACCGGTCCCGATGGTGAGCGTCAAGCCGCCGCGCTCGGCCTTGCTGAGGCAATTACGCCATTTCTTGTCGAGGGCGGCGCGCAGGTCCTCGAGCGACGGCGAGAGATCCATGACGAGCGTCTTCTCGGGCTGCGCTGACGAACCCGGCGCCGAGAATCCTTCCTCGGCCAGGATGCGCTCGTACGCGGCGCCCTCGTCAACGAACAGACGTGGATTGAGCCGGAGAATCATCCCGCGCCTGCCGACGTACTCGTTGCGGAGCGCGCGCAGCGCCTGCCGGAAGTGATCGATGTCACTCGCGGCGCCGCCGCGCTGCCACATCGGTCCCCACCGGAGGTACGCGATGCCGATGTCCGTGAAGGGAAGCGTGAACAGCCTCGCCTCGGCGGCCGCGACGACCGATCCGTCCTTGACGAGGACGAGGCGGCCGACGCCGGGGCACGCGCGCGGCGCGACGCCTGACTGCCACAGCTGGTACAGGTTGGCGTCCGCAAACGCCTGCGTCAGCTCGAACCATCGCCCGTCGGCGATGGCGTCGACTTCGGCGGAATAACCACTGGACAAAGGACGAATCATGAACGGGTATGCCTCATCAGTCGTGCGACGGTGCGTTTCGCGGGAATCGCCACCGACAGCCAGTCGTACGCGCCTCGCGCCTTGAGATCGAATTCGAGCGGCCAGTCCTCCGGCGTCACGTTGATGCGGCCAATCAGGACGAACGCTTCATCCCGCCGCGATTCCATCACCGGAACGTTCGCGAAGACGCGATTGTACCCCGCCGTCTTCGCCTCCTCGAGCACGCTCGAGGAACACGATCCGTAGGGCAGCGACAGCATGCGGACCGGAACGCCCTGGAGACGCTCGAGGTACGACTTCGAGGCCGCCAGTTCCGAATGGACGGCGTGCGGCGACAGCTCCGCCAGGTGCGGATGCGTCACCGTGTGCGAGCCGACCCTGACCCAGCGTGCGTCGAGCGCGGCCAGCATCTCGGGCGACATCACGCGCGCGCGGCCGCCGCTCCTCGCCGCGGAGGGAATCCATCGAGGCGCCGTGCCCAGGGATCCCGTCGGAGCGAAGATCGTCGCGGGAATGCGATGCCGCGCGAGCACGGGCAACGCGTGCTCGTACACGCTCTGGAACGCGTCGTCGAACGTCACCGCGACCACCGGCCGTCCGTTGAGCGGCCGCTCGTCGTCGGCGAAGACCGGTGTCGCCCGCCGGCGCAGGTGCTGCATCTGCGCCTCGAATCGCGTGACGTCGCGTTCCTGCAGGGCGTGATACGTCAGCACCACCGGCGGCGCGGGCGGCTGCTCGGGGTTGACCAGGCGCGCGGCCGCGCGCATCGTGTCGCGCACGGCGACGTAGCCAAGCGACACCGCGAGGAAGAACAGCCGTTTGAGGAGACCCAGCACTTAGTCCCGGTACCGGAGGAGCGAGAGCCCGTAATACGCGGTCAGGATGCCGCTGCAGTAGGCGAGCTTCTGAAAGACCCGCGTGGAGATGTGCTTCCGCAGCACCAGCGTGAACGGGGCGATGGCGGCGCATCCGCAGAAGATGAGCGCGTTGCGCACGATGGCGCCCTGCGATGCGAGGCGCCCGGCACGCATCCGTTCACCGTCCAGCGTGCCCGATCGGAGGTATCGCTTCACGTGGTAGGACGCCGTGCAGCGTTCCGGAGGAACCACCTCGTAGGCGGCCGCCTCGTCGCACCAGACGAACCGGCGTCCCGTGCGGGACTGGCGCCAGAAGAAGTCGCTGTCTTCGCCGCCCGTTCGTCCAAACGCGGGATCGAACCACGGCTCGCCGTCGGCAAAAATCGAGCGGTGGAGCAGCAGGTTGCCCGTGCGCGCATCCTTCGCGGAAATCGCCGTTCCCGTCGCCAGCCGGCGCCTGTGGAAGAACGGGCCCCGTTGAATCCACTCGGGCGTGCCGGGCGCGAACTCCGCGATGACCGGGCCGAGGACGCCGTCCGCGGAATACGTGTTCAGCGTCCCGTACAGCGCCGCCAGCCAGCCGGGCACCGGCGCTTCATCGTCGTCGATGAACGCGATGAGGGTCCCCGTCGCGTTGCGCACCCCGCGATTGCGGGTGAGCGAGATGTTCTGCTCCGGCTCGCAATCGTAACGAACGTCGATGATGCCGCGCTGCCTGGCCGCCCCGACCGTTGACTCCGCCGTGCGTTCGGCGTCGTTGTCGACGACGACGACGTCGAAGGTGAAGGCCTCGCCGGCGATCTGCCGCTCCAGCGCGCGAAGCAGCCGATCCAGCAGCGCCGGCCGCCGGAACGTACAGATACAGACCGAGATGCGGTCCTGGACGGGTGCGGTGGTCACTGATGACGGCGGGCCTGGCGGTCGGCGCCCTCGAGAAAGCGCGCGACGGTGTCGCCAATCACGTGGTACCCGTTTCGGCCCGGATGCATGTCGCGATCGCTGTGGGTGTAGAGCTGATTGGACACGTCGCGCCGCAGCGCTTCGAGCGTGTCGATGCGCGGAATGCCGGCGTTGTCGAGGAACTCGAACAGCCGTGCGCGCGCCTGCGTCTCGCTGGTCACCGACTCCTTGATGACGTCGCCGAGGTGCAGCGCCGGGTCCTGCAGCAGGAAGTCCGCGAACACCATCTCCTTGGTCGGGATGATGACGACAGCCATCCGGGCGCCGCTCTCCTTGCAGAGATCGTTCATGCGCTGGAGCAGATCCATCGTCACCCGCATCCCCTCGCGAACGGGGGCGCTGTTCTGATCCAGCCTCTCGCGGATGGCCCTGGGCCGGAACGCCTCCTGGATGTGCGCCGCCGGCACGACCAGCGTCGTCGTGAATTCGTCCTGGCCGGACGCCGCGCGGCCGACCTGAATCGAGCCCTTCAGCGCGCCGAGCACGGGACCGTGCACGAGGAGGCGATACACGATGCTGTGCTGCGAGAGCCAGTTGCGGACGGTCGCGCTCGCCGACGTGTTGTCCGGCGGCGCTTCCCAGATGTCCGCGTCCACGTTCGAGAACGTCCCCTGCCGGAGGAACGACCAGTGCGGCTTCCCGTAGGTCATCGTGAACGCGTTCTCGAAGTCGTCGCCCATGTAGAGGCCGACGATCACCCAGCGCGGATGCAGCTTCAGCGCACGCGTCTGAAGGAGCTGGTAATACTGGTTCGGGCCGTAGCCCCCCAGTCCCAGGTTGTACACGGACAGCCCGGTGTCGTGCGCCATCACGTACGGCCACGAGTCCGCCATGGTGGCGTTGTTGCCGTAGGTATGCGAATCCCCGAGCGCCACGACGGCCGCGGAGGACGGCACGCTTCGATTCCGGAACCCCCATATGTCGAACCCGGGCGAACCCGGGGCGATTCGGATCCCCAGGATGTCGTCGCGCTCGGTGGTCACGGACACGTAGTCGGCAGGGTCGAGGAACAGCCGGGCCCCCGCCTCGCAGAGCAGGACCGCCGTCGCCAGCGAGACGAGCAGGACGAGTCCGTTTGCAGCCGCCGTTGTCACACGCACGAAAGGCCCCCGTTTCAGTCGAGCGCGAACTCGGTGCGCCAGTCGTCGGTCTCGGCGAACGCCGGCTGGTGCTCCTTGTCCAGGAGGTAATTGCCGATCACGAGGCAATCCATCTCGGTGCGCATGAAACAGCGATACGCATCCTCGGGGGTGCAGACAATCGGCTCGCCGCGGACGTTGAAGCTGGTGTTGACCAGCACGCCGTAGCCCGTGAGCCGCTTGAACTCCTGGAGGAGCTGCCAGTAGCGCGGGTTCACCTCTTCGTTGACCGTCTGGATGCGCGCCGAATAGTCGACGTGCGTGATCGCCGGCAGGTCGGAGCGGAGGAAATACAGCCGCTCGTAGAGGGCGCGGTCGTTGTAGTCGGCCGGCAGCGGCGTCCGCTTCTCCTCGCGGACGGGAACGACGAGCAGCATGTACGGCGACGGGCGATCGAGCTCGAAGTGCTTGTCGACGTCCTCTTCGAGCACGGCGGGCGCGAACGGGCGGAATCCCTCGCGATACTTGATCTTGAGGTTCATCTTCTTCTGCATCTCGGGATTGCGCGCGTCGCCGAGGATGCTGCGCCCGCCGAGTGCGCGCGGCCCGAACTCCATCCGTCCCTGGAACCAGCCGACCACCTTGCCTTCGGCGAGCCGGCTGGCGACGTCGCCGGCGACGTCGGTGAAGTCGTCGTAGTGCTCGGCGACCGCATCGTACCGATTGATCGTGCGCTGAATCTCGCGATCGGAGAACGACGGGCCGAGCAGCGACCCGCGCATCGCGTCGAACCCGGAGGGGATCCGGCGGCGCTGACGGTCGCGCACGTGCCACACGGCGTAGGCGGCGCCGAGCGCGCCGCCCGCGTCCCCGGCGGCAGGCTGAATCCAGATCTCGTCGAACAGGCCCGACTTGAGGATCTTGCCGTTGGCGACGCAGTTGAGCGCGACGCCGCCCGCGAGGGTGAGGTTCGGGCTCCCCGTCAGCTCCCTGGCCGAGCGGGCGAGCTTCAGCACGATCTCCTCGGTCACCTGCTGGATGGCGAGCGCCATGTTCATGTAGGGCTGGTCGATCTCCGATTCGCCCTTCCGCACGGGCAGGCCGAACAGCTGCTCCCACTTGTGCTCGTTGACCATGCGCAGCCCCGTCGCATAGTCGAAGTAGTCCATGTTGAGCAGGATGGACCCGTCGTCCCGGATGTCGACGAGGTCGCTCATGATCTTCGCGACGAATTCATGGGTCTGCGGCGAGTCGGGATTGCCGTACGGCGCAAGGCCCATCAGCTTGTACTCGCCGCTGTTCACCATGAAGCCCGTGTAGTAGGTGAAGGCGGAGTAGAGCAGGCCCACCGAATGCGGAAAGCGCAGCTCGCGGAGCAACGTGATGTCGCGGTCGCGGCCATGGCCGATCGTCGCCGTGGCCCATTCGCCGACGCCGTCGATGGTCAGGATGGCCGCGTCGTTGAACCGCGAGGGATAGAAGGCGCTCGCCGCGTGCGAGAGATGGTGCTCGGGAAAGGCGATCGGCACGTCGCCCTCGCCGAGCTGCGCGAGCTCCTCGCGCAGCATCCGCTTCATGAACAACTTGTCCTTGATCCACACGGGAATCGCCGACGAGAAGCTGACGACGCCTTTCGGGGCGAAGGCGTGGTAGGTCTCGAGCAGCCGCTCGAACTTCAGGAACGGCTTGTCGTAGAACGCGACGGCCTCGAGCTCCCCGTACTTGAGCCCCGCTTCCTCGAGGACGTACCGTGCGGCGTGGATCGGGAAGGCGGGGTCGTGCCGCCGCCTCGTGAACCGCTCTTCCTGGGCGGCGGCGACCACCTCGCCGTCGATGAGGAGCGCGGCCGCGCTGTCGTGGTAGAACGCGGATATGCCGAGAATCGCCTGTTTCATAACACCTCGATAGACCTCACACCCTCGCGCGCCGGACGGCGCGCGTCGACGCCGGTCGAATCCCTCCTGCCTAGAACAGCGTGTAGATGAACGGAGCGATCGCGGAACCGCTCGTCAGGACGATGAGCACCCCGAAACCGAGCAGGACGACGACGAGCGGAAGGAGCCAGAACTTCTTGCGCGCGCCGAAAAAGCCGAGGAGATCTTTCAGAAAATCCATGGACGCTGCTCCAGTCAGATCAAAACGGGTGTTCGATGTCCTTGCCGGTGAACGTGTGATTCCGCGTGTGCATGACCGACTCGCGGGACTGCTTGAACCCGCGCAGCTGCAGCGTGTCCGCGCGCATGACCACGCGGCGGAACCACCCGAGCGGCGTCACGATGACGAAGAAGACCGCCGTCAGCAGGATTCGCGACGTCACCGTGCCCAGCAGGTGCGACAGGGCGAACCAGACAACCGCCGCCGGCCGGAACAGCTGCGGCGCGGTCATGTTGACGACGTGCAGTGCGAGCGCGGCGTAGAGGTAGACCTCCTGCTTGCGCGTGAGCAGCAGCAACAGGCAGATCAGGACCAGCGCCATCCCCGTGTCCTTCGACTGTTCCTTCGTCGCGGCGGGGAGGAATGTGAGCCAGCGCCGCCTTGCCGCCGGTGACTTCGTCACCGGCGCGCTGCCGGCATCGGGCTGCGAGAGCGGTACGGCATCGACCACGGATGGAGACGAACCAGCTTCAACGTTGTACATCACAGGTTACCTGCTTTGCGTGGGAGAGTACCGAGCCGTGTGGCGCGGTTCTGATAGACGAACCCGGGTGAAGGAGCCGCCTGGCCGCCGTTCCACCGGCTCACGCCGGGGGCGCGGACGGCGGCGACGGCAGGGGCGGCGATCGCCGCGGCCTGGAGCCGGGCAGGACCCTCCACGATGACGAGGAGCGTCACGCACCACAACAGGCTCAACTGGTTGAACGCCGCCTCGGAGAAGTTGTAGACGAGCGCGATGACCCACAGCGCGAGCCGGACGCGCGAGAAATCGTCGCCCGTGACCAGCTGCTTCTTGATCGTGTAGAAGCCGACGAGCAGCATCACGACGAGCAGCGTCACGCCGATGATGCCGCCGTTCAGGTACGTCTCGACGTAGCCGTTGTGCGCCTGGACGATGTGCGGGAGCACCATCCAGAGCTTCACCATCCGCTCGCCCGCCCAGAAGCTCTTGAACCCCGCGCCGACCAGCGGGTTGATGTCGCTGGCGAGGACGATGTCCCAGGCGCCGGTGCGCGACGTCAGCGTCATGTCGCGCCCGAGGCTGCCGACGATCATTGCCGAGATCCCGAGGGTGGAGTCGAGCGTGTACCACAGGACGCCGCCGACGATCGCGTACACCTCGACTTTCCCGAGACGCCGCTTGACGGCCGCCAGCCCTGTCGCCGTATAGAGCCCGATGGCCACGAACGTGCACAGCAGCGACGTCGCGCTGTCGGCGACGAGCAGCAGCCAGAACGCCATCAGGAAGACGATGATGGCGTCGGAGCGGTCCACCAGCCACGCCCATTTCTTCGGCGCCGCCGGCCGCGTCGTCAGATCCCAGTACAGGAACACGCAGGAAATCAACAGCAGCGCGCCAAGGGTGTTCTTGTGCGTGGCGACGCCGACATACATCAGGTCGTTCCTGTTCCACCCCGTGTAGGTGCGTCCCAGCTCCGGGATGTACCGGACGAAGGCGAACGACAGCGGGACGAGCACGCTCGCGCACCGGACGAATGCCGCCTTGATCGCCTCGATGGGCGCCTGCTCCGTCAGCAGGATCAGCACCATGATCACGTTGCCGAAATCCTTGAACCAGCGCTTGAAGGCGACAAACGGGTAGTCGGACCAGACGACGCTGATGGCACAGTATCCGAAGAAGAGGAACACCCACCGGTTCGCGCTCACGATCGATCCGAACCGGACGCTGCGCCGGACCAGGACGGCCGCCCCGGCGAGAATCAGGCCGAAGAACATCGCCGCGTCGAGCGGGCTGCCTTCCAGGTACGACTCCGCCGTCTGCGCCTGCTGCCCCTGGAACCAGCTGGAAAACGGGCGCGAGGCAAAGATCGCGAACCACATCGCGACAATCCAGACGGCGTGCGAGACGCCGGTCCGCCGCTTGACGTCGCGCCGCAACAGCCATCCAATCAGGCCGTAGGCAGCGAGCAGGGCGATTTGTGGTGACACGGATGAACGTCGCGGTCAGGCAAAGATGGCGCGGTAGGCCCGGTCGGCGGTCTCCGATCGGTTCCGCGCAAGGGTCAGCAGCGACACGCCCACGACCGTGGCCACCAGCGCGAGCGCGAACGGAATCGCGAGCTCGGAGCCCTCGAGGCTGAAGCCGCGCAGCCCTCGACGCAATCCCTGCAACAGGAAAATGTGGAGGATGTAGGCGAACAGCGAATACTTGCCGAGCTCGATGACGCGGCGTTGCACCCACCCCTCGGCGCCGGCCCTGACGCCCGTCGCGTAGATCAGGAGAAGCGTGAGGCAGACGCCGATGACCTGCAGCGGAAACGGGATGTTCCAGCGCGTGATCGCCGCGAGATAGCCGGCGTAGGCGATCACGAGCAGCGCCGGCTGCCGAACCGCCTGCTCGATCTGCGCGAGCGGAAGCACGCCGACGCCCAGCCCGAAGATGGCGATCGAGACCAGCTCGAGGTTCAGGCTCCTGACGTCGTCGAGATAGTACAACCCGAGGGTCACCGCGATGGCCGCGATGCCCGCAGCCTGCAGCGAGAAGCGCAGCGTGCGCGAGAGGATCAGCAGGACCGGCGACAGCAGCAGGAAATAGCTGATGGGCACCAGCACGTCGAACGCGGCCTTCCCGTTGCCGAGCACGTAGATCGGATACAGGTCCGAGAAGAACGCGGCGACGCCCAGTTGGGTGCCGTCGTAGTCCTGCGTGATCAGGAGTCTCGCCACAAGGTTGAGGGCGGTGAAGAGCGCGAGGATCTTGACGCCGCGGACCAGGAGCCGCTTGTGCAGCCGCGGGTCGGCGGGCGAATACTTCGCGAGGTACACCTGCGAAATCAGGAACCCGGTGATGAAGATGAACGACGGGGTGAGGAACCGCAGGTAGCGGTACACGTCCCAGTCGAGGACGACGAAGTAGTTGGTCCAGTGATACAGGACCATGAAGAGCACGAGACTCCCCTTGACGAAGTCGAGGACGTCGTTGCGCCCGCGGTTCGCCGTGACCGCGGCGGCGCGCACGGTGTCCTCGGCGATGGGGCGAACGGCGATCGATGGATGGGCAAGTAGCGTCATGCGATGCACACCTTCGCGGGACGGCCGGCGACGTTCTGACGGTCGGCTGCGGTGCGCGGCCGGAACAGCACCCGGGCGGCGGCCGCGGCGGTCACGACGCGGTCCAGTTCGTCGGAGTGATCCGAGCTGCCGCTCAGATCGCTCATGAGCATCGCGCCGACCTTCGGCACGTCGACGAACGCGCCGAGCTGATACAGCGTCTCCTCGGCAAACAGCACGTCGCGCATGTACTGTCCGAGGGTGCCGCGCAGCCAGGGGCGCGCGTGCACGAACTTGTGGCGTCCGAGGAACGCGCGTTCGACGAGCGACGCCGCGCCACGGCCGGCCATCTTCGCGACCCACGCCGAGGCGGCGCGGCCGGTCCAGTACTCGGCCTTGAAGAGGCCCTCGCGATAGAGCCAGCGCGTCTGGCGCACGAGCGGCCCGCCGCGGCCGAGCAGTCCGCGGTCTGTTGGAATGGCGAGCAGGTCCGGCCGGCGGCGGGCGATCAGGTGCGTAGACGGATCGCCGGCATCCGTGGGCCGGCGGTAGAGGAGCTGTACGAACGCGTCGTCCAGGAACGGCGAGCGGACCGCCACCTGCGAACGCTCCAGCGCGTACCGTGAGAACCCGGACGGCGCCTGCAGGAACAAGGTGAACGAGAGCGGCCGCATGTCGGCCGCCTTCGAGAAGGCGTGGATCGCCACGCGCACCCGATCGGCCATGGCCGCCGACAGGAAGTCGCCGCGCGGCATCGTGCTCTTGAAGGCACGGATCCCGCGAAGCAGCTCGCCGCCGTAGTTGCCGGTCACCCGCACGGGCGCCACGCGCCTGGCCAGCGTGTTCACGTACAGCTCCGCGGCGCCCGACAGGCCGAGCCCTCCGTCGGCGATCATCACCGCCTTGTCGAAATGCTCGCCGAGGCTGGCGAGAAACGCGTCGTCGAGCACGAGCGACTGGTGCCGCTGGCCGCAGAGGCCGGCCACCGCCCTGGCCGCCCGCACGTCATAGGTGTCGCGGTACATGCTCCCGAAGGTGTAGCAGGGCATCGCTCCCGGCACCGGGTCGAGCGACGCCATGATGATGCGCGAGTCGAGCCCGCCGGTCAGCGAGACGGCGGCGCGGCGCGTCTGCGCCGCATCGCGCTCGACCGCGCGATCGAGCGCGGCCGCGATGGCTTCGCGCCACGCGGGCTCCGGCAGCGGCTCCAGCCGTTCCCATTCGCTGCGTTCGAAATAGCGGTCCGGGTGTGCTTTCGACGTCTGGTCGAACGTCAGCATCGTGCCGCCCGGCAGCACGCGGATCCCGCGGAAGAGCGAGCGCGTGCCCAGCGTGGATCCGCACGCCAGGAACTGCGCGAGGCCGTCGGGATCGAACTCGCGCGTCACCGGCACGGCGGCGAGGATGGCCTTCGCCTCCGAGGAAAAGAAGAACGCGTCCGGACCTTCGTAGACGAACAGCCGTTCGAAGCCGAGGCGATCCGTGAACAGCACGCTCTCGCGCCGCCGCTCGTCGACGACGAACCCGGCAAACAGGCCGCGCATCGCGGCCGGGATGGAGAGTGGGTGACGCCGGCTCGCGGCCACCGTTCCGAGCCAGCCGCGGGCGGTGACCGCGGTGGGGCGTCCGGCTACTCCGTCCAGCTGCGGATCGCCGGCGGTGAACATCGTCAGGCCGAGCTCCTCGTCACGCCACGGAGCGCGCCCCTCCGCATCGTCGACGGGTCCGACCCAGCCGGCGGAGATGCCGAGCGCGGCCGAATCGAAGCGGTGCCACGTGTAGAACGTCTCGTACTGCATGGCTGCCGCCATCACGTTCAGCGTGTCCTGCTGCCGCGTGACGGCGTTCCTGCCGCCGTTCTTGAGAATGAGACCGAAGATGCCAGGCACGGGAAAAGGGAAGGAATCGTTATCGCGCTTGTGCCGGAGCGGCCTGCGACCGGTACATCCGGCGGTACATGTTCGCGCGCAGCTCGGGCCATCTGGTACGCAGCCACGACGGAAGGCGATCCTTCTGGTCGCGGTGGAGCCCGAGGCGCAGCGCGGCCGCGCCCTTCCACGTCAGCGGCACGTAGTACCGCGGCACGTCGACGCGGACGAATCCGTTGCTTCGCTTGAAGTCGGTCAGCGAGCTCTGTGTCTTGTTGCCGTAGACGAAGCTCTCGTAGAGCAGATGCTGCACGCCGCGGGCGCACGCCTGGCGAACCGCTTCGGCCATCAGCCCGTTGTTCGGCCGCTTGTCGTAGACGCTCAGCTTCGACATGATCTGCATGATCGCGGCGGTCCGCTCGTCCCACACCATCTTCAGGTAGCCGACCATCTCGCCGTCGATGTAGGCGCCGAGAAACGTGGCACGCTCGGCATAGGTGCCGTTCTCGTCCCGGACGGCCTCGAACGGCTTCCCGTAATGCCAGAACCGGCGCCCCTGGCGGATCGGCGACTCGTCGTAGATCGCCATGATCCCGCGGACGTAGGCCTCGTCGTACTCGCAGGCCCGGATGACGACGCCGCGGTTCTCGGCGCCGCGAATGTTCCGGCGTGTCGCGGACGTGACCTGCTTCGCGAGCCAGTGATCGTAGGTCGTCAGCGGAATCGCCGCGATGTTGTCCCACTCGTGGTGGAAGGCGTGGCGCGGCTCCGTGTCGGGGACGCGCTGCGCGAAGGTGAACAGGTCGGCCCGGGGCGCGCCGCGCCGGCAGAGCGCGATCACGTCGCCGGGGTCGGGCAGCCGCTTCGCCTCGACCCAGTATTCGTCGAAGACCTCGGCGACCCGGAGCGCGCTCCCCTTGACGATGACGAGGTTGTCGCCCGCGCGAAGCGACGGGATGACGGCCTTGCGGCCTCGGATGGTGATCTCTTTCATCTAGCTCCTTCGCGACGCGGGTTCGATCGCCGAGAGCCGCGACAGCAGCAGCGCGAGGCCGCGGTAGGTTGTCGCCTGCGCCCAGTGCAGCATCGGCGCCCTGGCTTTCATCAGCGGATAGCAGCGGTAATAGAAGTGCCCGTCCGGGTCCTGCATGTTGCGGATGGTCCAGAGCGCCACGCGCTGAGCGAGCTCGAGGCTCTCCGGATCGACCGCCGCAAAGTTCGCAAGCGTTTCGATCGCCTGTGCGGCGCACTGGCTGTCGATCGGCTGGACGCGATTGTGGTAGTAGGCCGGGCAGCCGTCCTCGCCGAAGAAGTGCCTCTTGTAGTAATCGAGGCCTTTCATCATGGCCGCCGTGTACGTCTCGTCGCCGGTGCCCGCGATGTAGTGCTTGAGGCTATCGAGGTTGTAGCCGGTGTGGAACCCGTCGATCCAGTGGAACTTCGGGTCTTCCGCATACCACCACGAGCCGTCCGGGCGCTGCCGCGAACAGCTGTACTCCATGGCCTCCGCGGCAACCGTGCGGTATTGCGGGTTGCCTGTCAGCTGCGACATGCGGGCCAGGAAGCCGGCGCCGAGCATGTTGGCGTTGTGGATCGAGCTTTGTCCGATCGCGTGATAGCTCAGGCAGGTGCCGCTGCCGGTCCGCTCGCGCGGCAGCGCCAGGATCCAGCGGCATGCGCTCTCGGCCACGCCGAGATACTGCGGGATGCGCGTGCACTCGTAGCCGTCGATGAACGCGTGCCCGATCAGCGCGGTCCACACGATGATCGATTCGTCCTTGCTGTATCGCCCGCCGCGGCTCGCGAAGTCGAAGTGGTTCGCCCAGGAATACTCATGGAACTTCGACGAGCGGTGCCCTCGCAGCCAGTCCAGGCAGTCGATCGCCTTGGTCCGGTAGACGGCATCGCCCGTCATCCGATACAGCGTGAGGTACCCCGCGGCCATGTAGCCCCGGCCCTTGGTCGACGGCAGCGGCTTGATGCCGACGAGCGGACGGATGTTGATCGGGCTTTGACGAACGGCCTGCATGAAGAGTCGTTCGAGCAGCAGGTTGCCGCAGGCCAGCCGGCGCAGCGGTGACGACAGGCCGTCGAACGGCTCGTACGCCTTGTAGTGGTGGTGCTCCACCCACGCCTCGACGGCGCGAAGGCTGCCGTGGATCGCACGGCCGTTGTCGTCGAGCGTCGCCGGGTCGAACCCGGGTTGGCCTGCGCGAAGCGGTCCCGTCATGGTTGGTGCAACTCCTTCAGCGGGCCGGCCGCGCGAACACGCCGCGCAGCCGCGCCATTTGTTCGGCCTGGTGGAAGCGCACGAGCTCCGCCGGCACCGGCCGCTCCACGCCGCTCGCGAACGCCCACCCGTAGCCGCCGAGCAGCGCGAGTCCGCCGACCAGGTAGGGCGGCCGCGTCATCTGATACAGGCTGCGGAACACCTGCCAGAGCCCATGCCCGCCCAGGTAGTAGTCCTTCTGCCCGTGACGAAAGAGGCCGCGAATCTTGCTCGCGGAGGCGCCGGTCCCCATCGGCCGGTGGTGCAGGCACGTTTTCTCGGTGAAGGTGCGCGTCTGCCACCCGCGCATCCGCGCGGTCGTCACGGCGGTCCAGTCGATGCCGCCGCCCTTGATGGGCACGTATCCGCCGATCGTCTCGAAGCACTCGCGGCGAAACAGCTGGCACGCGCCGGAGACGTGCTCGATGTTGGTGAAGCTGTAGTCGTAGTGCGTGCCGCCTTCGACAAACGGCGTCCCCGCGACGCCGAGCCGCGCGTTGTCCGAGAACTTCCCGAGCAGGAACGCGAAGTAGTCGGCGTCGAAGGAAATGTCCGCGTCGAGGTTGCCGATGATCTCGAACGACAGGTCCTCGAGCGCCTGCATCCCCGCGTTGAAGCACGACACCTTCGCCGCAAAGCTCCGGTCGCGCTGCTCGGGCAGGCGGACGAGCCGGAGCCACGGCAGCCTCGCGCAGTACCCGCGGACGATGTCGTCGGTCCCGTCGGTCGAGCCGTCACTGACGATGACCCACCTGACCGGCGGGTGCGTCTGCGCGGCCATCGAGTCGAGCGTCAGCCGGATGTATTGCGCCTCGTTGCGGGCTGGGGTGACCAGCGCATAGCGCGGCGTCGATCGCTGTGTCGTCATGGGAACGTCGTGAGTGCCGATGGGGTGGAGATGCCAAGCTCGGTGCACGCCTGCATCATCGGAACAATCCTGGCGCCCGATTGCACCGCCGCATGGACGACGGCTGCGAAGAACTCGGGAGAGCAGCCGTACCGGGACGGCGTGTGCGCCACGTCGTGCGTCGCGAGAATGAGCCACCCGCGCGATGCCTTGTTGCGTTCGATGATGTCGAGCACGGCGCCGAGGTCGTTCTGATTCCGCCAGTCGAGGAAATACCCCTTCAACAGGTTCAGGTCGATGTCGCCGGCGTTGTACGTCTGTCCGCCCCCGCGACAGCAGGCGAACTGCCGGCCAACCGCCCGCTTGATGTCGAGCACCGGGCCGTCGAGCGGATATGCGAAAGTCCGGAAACGCCCGCCGGGAACGAGCGCCTCGAACGCCCGCCGGTTGGCGCCGATCGACCGCTCGAAGGCCTCGACGGTCGATGCGCAGCCATCCAGGTGGTCGAAGGTATGGCAGCCGAGCTCGTGGCCCTCGCGAAGCAGCGTCCGCAGGTCGTCGTGCGACACGACGGGTCCGCTCGGCGAGTCCGCTCCGGCCAGGTTCATCGAGACGAAAAAGGTGCCGCGGACGTGCGCGTCTGCGAGGATGCGCCCGCCTTCGACCCACGCCGACCGCGGGAAATCGTCGAACGTGAAGGACACGTACGGAACATCGGCCCGGAGCGGGAACGAGCGCCGGCCCGCGTGATGGACGAGCAGGCGGCGGACCTTGTTCGCGGTGCGCGTCCGCAGCTCCGCGGCAGCCGTTGCGATCAATGCGCCTCCATCCGGATGTCGATGGCGCCGTCGTCGGCCACCGGGCGCGTTCGCGGGTAGCGCAGCGTCGTGACGCCGTCGGCGACGCCGGCCTCCTCGAAGCCCATTTCCGGGAAGACCGCGGCGCTCGGCGCGTTCTTCTTCGTCTTCCGCAGCGCCGCAAGGAAGTCGCGCGTGCCGGCCGGGAGATGCCGCCGCAGGAGCCACGCCAGCAACGCATGCTCGACGCGCTTGCCCTGCACGCGGCAGCTGAACATCAGGTCGACGAGCCTCAACTCGCGAAGATCGACGACCGCAAACCCGACGATCCCGTAGCTGCCGAAGCGATCCCGGCATCGCAGCACGTAGGTTTCCGCGCCCGTGTCGGCCATCAGCCGGTGCAGCGCGTCGACCGAGTACCGGTTGCCGGAGAAATTCATCTGGTTGGTGCGTTGCGCCAGCTCGTACACGCGCTGGAGGTTCGAGTCCTGGAGCGGGGACCACTCGACGCGGATGTCGCACTGCTTCAGGAAGGTGACGTAATCGCCGGTGTATGCGCGCTCGAGCTCGGAACGCTGTTCCTCCTGGCGGTACATCACGCGTCGCGTCCGGCTCTCGTCGGTGACCGGCACGTCGAACTCCGGCATCGCCGGAATGCGATGCGCATCGCGCGCGTCGATCGTCCGCACCGACGGACAGCCGGAGCTCACTTCCTGCCGTTCGAACTCCTGGTCGTCCACGAACATCAGCGTGTCGATGCCGATGTTCAGCGCGCGTGCGATCGCGGCGATGGATCCGCTCTTGGGCTGCCAGTGCACCTGGGGGTAGAGGAAGTAATCGGCGATCCCGAAGGCCTGGAGCCGTGCCAGGGCATCCTCGCGGTTGTTCTTGCTCGCCACGGACTGCAGAATGCCCTTTGAATCGAGCTCCTTGATCACGTTCACGATGCCGTCGCGCAGGCGAACGCCGTCGGCACCGTCCTCGACGAGCGTGCCGTCCCACAGCGTGTTGTCGAGATCCCACACCACGCACTTGCACGTGGCCGCGGGCGCCGCGGCGGGTTGAGCCTGGGTCTGCGGCTGCACCTGTGGCTGCGGCCGCGTGGACACCCGCTCCTTGACGAAGTCGATCAAGCCGAAATAGAGCGTCAGCCCCTCGGCGTCGTTCGGCACCAGCTCGATTTCAAAGGTGCCGCTCGTCGCGACGAGCCGCTCGATCTCGGTCAGCGCGATCTTCTCTCGCGAGAACCCGGACGGCAGCGTGATGAGGTGCTGGAAGCGGCGGATCGCACCTTCGCGCTGCTCGCGGATGGACAAGGTCATGGTGACCTGGCGGTCGTTCGGGTTGAACACCTCACACACCAGGAAATCCGGCCGCATCGTCGTGCCGTTCACGCGTTCCGCGAACCGCTGCTTCCTGACGTAGGCAATCTTGCGAAGGGTGCGCGGCTTGACGTCACCGGGCAGCGGCGGCAGCAGGCGTGCCGCCGCGCCGACGAGGATGTTGAGGCGCTCGATTCGGTCCGCTGACGCCACCGAATGGCAGTGGATGTTGCCGAGCGTCCAGAGCTTGGCCCACCGCCGGAACGTGATCTTCTGCAGGTATGGCGCGGCCCCGTCGACGTTCGGAATCCTGACGACCCCGTCGACGAACTGCCGGCACGCGCCGTCGGTCCGCGGCTCGTAGAGCTCGCACGTCGCGTAGCACGCGGGCCACGCGCATTCCGTGCAGTGCTCGCCCCAGGGGAGCAGCGTGCGGGCTTCGACGCTCGCACGATACTCCGAGAACCTGGCGAGGACGCCCGGCGGCAGCGTCTCGGGCGCCTCGACGCGGTCGTTGACTTCAGCCTCGTACATTTTCGCGAATCTTGTCGGCGACGTAGTTCACCTGCTCCTCGGTCAGCTCGGGGAACATCGGAAGCGAGAGGATCTCGCTCGACGCCTTGAGCGATTCGGGGAAGTCGGCCTGCGTGTGGCCCAGGTACTTGTAGGCGTTCAGGTAGGGCAGCGCGATGGGATAGTGGATGCCCGTGCTGATGCCGTGCGTCGCCATGTCGGCCTGCAGCTGCTCGCGCCTGCTGCCCGGGACGCGCACGACGTAGAGGTGGTAGACCGCGCGGACGTTGTCCATTTCGACCGGCGTCACGACGCCGCTGCCCTGGAGCGCCTTGTTGTAGCGATACGCGTTGGTGCGGCGCTTCTCGGTCCACTCGTCGAGGTACCGCAGCTTCACGCCGAGAATGGCCGCCTGGATCCCGTCGAGACGGCTGTTGACGCCCTCGAGGTCGTGGTCGTACTTCTTGGTGCGCCCGTGGTTGGCGAGCATGCGCGCGCGCACCGCCCACGCCTCGTTGTTGGTCACGATCGCGCCGCCGTCGCCGTAGGCGCCGAGGTTCTTGCCCGGATAGAAGCTGAAGCAGGTGATGTCGGCGAGCTTCGCAATCGGCGTCCCGCGATACGACGCGCCGTGCGCCTGCGCCCCGTCGCCAATCACGCGAAGTCCGTGCTCGCGCGCCAGCGCGACGATCGGCTCCATGTCCGCGGGCTGGCCGTAGAGATGAACCGGAATGATGGCCTTGGTCCGCGCGGTGATCTTCTCCCGCAGCCGCTCGACGTCGATCGTGTAGGTGCGCGGGTTGATGTCCGCGAACACCACGCGCGCGCCGGCCATCGTGATCGCCTCGGAGGTCGCGATGAAGCTGTTGGCGACGGTGATCACCTCGTCGCCGGGCCCGATCTCGAGCGCCCGCAGCGCCAGGAAGAGCGCATCGGTGCCGTTGGCGAGCCCCACGCAGTAATCGACGCCGCAGTACCGGGCGAACGCGTCTTCGAAGTCCTTGACGACCGCTCCGCCGACGAACGCGGTCTTCTCGATCACGCCGGCGATGGCGGCGTCGATCTCGGACTTGATCGAGTCGTACTGCATCTTCAGGTCGACGAACGGAACGGTCAGGGTTGTCAGCGTGTGCATGATGATGATGTCCTCGTGAAGCGGGCTAGTGGCCTTGCGAGACCAGGTCGTTGGAGTAGGGCAGATCGGAGACGTGCCGGATGACGCGGGCGGGATTGCCCACCACCACGGCTCCCGCGGGAACGTCACGGACGACGACGGCGCCGGCCCCGACCAGCGCCCCTTCGCCGATGACCACGCCGGGCAGCAGCGTGGCGTTGGCGCCAATCTTCGCGTTGCGGCGGACCACCGGTCCGGCGAGGCTGTCCTTGACGCCCGGCGACAGCGGATATTTCGCGTTGGTCAGCACCACGTTCGGGCCGATCCAGCAGCCGTCCTCGAGCACCGAGAATTCCGGGATGAAGACCTGCGTGTGGATGCGCACGTTGTTGCCGATGTCGACGTGATGCTCGACGACCGACAGCGTGCCGATGCTGACGTTGTCGCCGATGCGGTTCGACTCGCGGATGTTGACCTTGTTCCCCGTCTGGAAGTTCCGGCCGATGACGTTGCCGGCGTAGATCACCGTGTGCGAGCGGATGACCGCGCGCTCGCCGATGGTCGTCGGCAGCTCGCCCTCCTGGGCGCCGCGCGGCGCGACGCCCACGAGGCTGAAATCCTCGACGACGGTGCCTTCGCCGAGCGTGACGTTCTCGTAGATGCGGTAGGTGTTCATGAGGCAATCCCCAGCCGGCACTTCCGCGCCCGGAAGCGGAGCGGAACGTCGGCGTTGGTTTCGATGGATTCGTAGAGCGCGGTGATCAGCTCGAGCGACTTGCGGCCTTCCCATCCGTCGACGAGCGCCGCCTTGCTGGTGCGCAGCGCGGTGACGACGCCCGCGAGGTAGTCGCCGTGATTGCGGCCGAGGCCTTCCGGGTTGCGGCCGTACGTCGCGAAGATCTCGTCGTCGATCGGCTGCTTGTGAACGAAGGTCCAGGTGAGCAGCTCGTTCATGAAGAAGCCGCCGATCACCACGCTGCCTTTTTCCCCGAGGATGCTGATCGACCCCTCGAGGTCCTTCGGGCGCGTCGCCGTCGTCGCCTCGAGGACGCCGAGGGCTCCCGAGTGGAACTTGATGATCGCCACGCCGGTGTCCTCGCATTCGATCTTCACCAGGCGCGTCGCGGCCATGCTGCGGACCGA